>NZ_JBNCKS010000040.1:0-69603 GCF_049841635.1 Micromonospora sp. DT44
CGTTGCCTAGACAACGCCGATCATGGACGCCCTCGCGTCTACTTGCGGTCCCACATCCCTTGGAATCGATCATCTAGCTGGCGAAGTCGACGGCGGCGAGCGTGGCGGAGCGGTGCGTGGCGAGGCGTTCGGCCTGCGCGGTGATGGCGTTGCGCGTGCCGGCGGACAGTTGGTGCCAGGGCTGGACCGCGACCGTGAACGTCCTGCCGGACTTGCGCGGACGCCAGGTGCCGACGATCTCGCCGTCGACCAGGACCGCGCCGGGGCGGCCCAGCACCGGCCACAACTCCTTCGCGTGGGCTGCGTCGGGCGCGAGTGTCGCCCGGTCCTTCGCCTGCAGGAACAGGTCGAACGGGCCGAGCAGGCGGGTCCCGCTCACCTCGGCCGACGTCAGCGCCTCCTCGTCGGCGGCCAGCAGCGAGCGCGTCTCGCCGTCGACCGTCACCTCGACCACGTCGTCGGGCCAGCGCGCCTTCACGTCCTTGACGGGCGCGTCGAGATAGTCGGCGACCTGCTTCGGAGTAGCGGGGCCGAGGAGCCGGAGGTACGCGCGGACGAGGTCGAACCGGTCGCCCGGGGCGGACGCCCTGCGGAAGCCGGTGATGCGCCGCAGGACCGGAGGTGAGGTGTCGAGCTGCAACTCCAGACCGGCCCGCGCGGCGGCGAGCCGGAACGGCATCTCGTACAGGTGGGTGGCGTCGCACGGCCGGCAGAACCGCAGGTACGGCTCGGGCAGCATGGTGGCCAGGCGGCCGGAGACGTCGCCCTTGACCGTTGGCGCGGTGACGATCGCCCGCATGCCGGCGGCCACCTCGTCGAGGGCGGCGAGGTTGCCGATGCCGGCCGCTTTCAACGGCTTCGAGGCGTCGTAGATGCGCTTGCCCGCGTCGGCGTCGGAGAACGGCTCGACTGCGGCCACCACCTGTCCGACGTCGCCCCGGCGGTAGAGGTGCGGAGCGCCCCGTACGGTCCAAAGCAGGACCACGTCGGCGTCGGACAGCGCGGTCACATCGACGCCACGGACGGCCAGGGCCCAGCGGGCGCCGTCCGGCCCGGTGTTCTGCACGCCGATGTTCAGGACGGCGGTGTCGGCCAGCGAGCCCTCGTCCCGGTCCAGCTGCTGCGCCCGCACGCGGTAGGCCATCACCTGACGCCGGTCAACCATGACCGAACCCTAGCCGCGAGCGGTCAGTTAGCGGTGAGCGGCACAGCGGGCCCGCCTTGGCGTACGCAGATGGACATGTCCGCGTAGTGCGTGGTGATGAGGGTTGCGTCGCGCCGCGGGTTCTCAACCTCCACCGTCAGGCACCGATCGACCGAGCCCTCACCATTCCAGAACAGGGAATGGATCGTGACGCCACGGCGCCGCCAGTCGTCGATGTCAGCCTGGACTCGTTCGAACCAACCGTCCAGCGTCCGCCCGGAGTACGCGGAGTCGACGAAGCGCACGCTCACCCCGCGCACCAGCGGGCGGATCTCGGCGTCGAAGCCGGCGGTGGGAACGCGGTGGACCAGCAGCACCCCTCCGGGCAGGTCGAGGCTGACCGAGGTGTAGGCGTCTGACCAGTTCCGGGAGGCGTAGTCCTCCACGGTATTGGCGGCGGCCAGCAACTCGTCCTGGCCCTCCCAGTAGGACTGCGCCGGTGCGGGCGTACCGGCGGCGGGCGGCGGCTTTGGCGTCGCCGATGCGGCGGCGCACGCGGCGGGAAGGGCGAGCAATGGTACGGACAGCAGCACGGCCAGGCGTCGACGCATGATCAGAACTCCTCACCGACGGCGGATCACTACTGCGGACACTACGGGACTTAACGACCAATCATCGGTGAGACGCACGCCCACCGGGGTCGGTTCCCTGGTGCCCGCTGTCGCCCGCGCCCGGGGTTGCCCGTCCGGCCGTTCAGAGGTGGTGATGTCGGCATAGCCGAGCGCCGACCATCGGGCGGCGAAAGGGCGGTCGACGCCGAGTAACTAGAGTCGGTGGCGTGCGGATCCGGATCGAGGGCAGCGATCTTCCAGGCCGTCGCGCCGGTGCGGAGGCCGACGCGCTGCGGCTCGGCAACGTACACGTCGGCATCCAGCGCAAGAGCGAGGTGGTCGATCGCGTGCGGGCCGACGCCGACGCTGCGAACTGGAACGTCGAGGTGTCCAGCCGCGAGATCGACGGGCTGCTGGACGTCGGGGGACCGTTCGTGCGCGGGCGCCCCGGAGCGCGGTTTCTGTACCTGAGCTGGGGAGCGCTGACCGATCAGGGGTTCGCGATGTTCCGGCGGGCGAAGCTGATGTTCAGCGACATTCCGGCCGTGCTGCTGCGCGACGCGCACGAGGGTAACGAGCTACTGGTGGGCAGGCTGGGGCTGACGGACGCCGCCGGCGGGCCGGTATGCGCTCGGGTCCACCCACCCGCCGTCACCTGGACGCTGGAATAGCCAGGGCCGCCCGCACCAGGCGGACGACCGGGAAAAGATGCCGTCAGGACACCAGCGAGACCCGTCCGTTGTCCAGGTCGTAGCGGGCGCCCACGACCCGCAGCGCGCCCTGACGCACCTTCTCGGCGATGATCAGGCTGCGCGCCGACAGTGCCCGAACCTGGGCGGCGATGTTGGCGCCTACGGCGTTCTCCACCGGGTCGCCGGGCTGGTTCAACACCGGCTCGACCACGGGGCGGAGGCTGTCGACGATGGTGCCGATGTGTCCGGGAGCGGTGCCGCCGGTGTGGATGGCGTCGATGGTGGCCGTGATCGCGCCGCAGCGTTCGTGCCCGAGGACGATCCTCCACAGTGGTGCGCCGACGCCCCGGCCACCCGGTCGCGCGCGGCGGCCGGGGGACCGGGGTCGGCGTGTCAGCGGCGCTCGTTGTCGAGGGCGGCGACCTCGCGTACGGCCTGGGCGACGGCCGCGAAGTCCTTCTTGAGGATCGCGCCGTGGTTGCTGGCGACCTTCGCGTGGACTCGGATGGTCGGGTTGCGCGCGGTCACCGCGTCGAGGCTCGCGCGGATGCGTTCCTGCTCGTCACCCTTGCTGCCGAGGGAGGTTCCCGAGGCGACCACGTACCGCACCGGAACGGTGATGCCGTCCAGCACCGGACCCAGTTCGCGTTCCCGGGAGAGCCGGCCCAGCTCGATGTTGCTCTCCGCCTGCTGGGCGGCGCTCATGCGCGGGGTCAGGCCGGTCGGCCGCAGTAGCGGCGTGAACCAGCCCATGCGCCGGAACAGCTTGCGGATCCGCTGCTCCATGGCGTCGTCGAGCCAGTCGTGCGGGAACGCGCCGTCGACCAGCACCGCGCCGATGGCGCGGTCCGGGTTGCGGTGGGCCCAGTGGGCGCCGACGACGGCCCCGTACGACCAGCCGACGAGCACCGCCCGCTGGACGCCTCGGGCGGCGAGGACGGCGTCGACGTCCCGGACGGCCGCCGCGAAGGAGTAGTCCGCCGAGCGTCCCGACTTTCTGCCGCGGGCCCGCTCGTCGTAGGTGATGTGCCGCCATCGGGCACCCAGGTCGGTGATGACGTGCCGCCAGTACCCCTGGGTGGCGAACTGGCCGTTGAGGTAGACCACCGGGACGCCCGCGCCGCCGGTGTCGGTGACGGCCAGGGCGGTGTCGTCGACGGGCACCAGGCCGGTCCAGGGCGAACGGGTCGAGGAGGGGTTGTTCGTCGTCATGGTCGTACTCCTTGAAAGGGGTTGGGGTTCAGAGGCTGCGGGCGCTGATGTCGCCGAGCGAGGTGGTGGCGTGGATGTCGAGGTCGGCGCTGCCGTGGTTGGTCAGGGCGTTGCTGATGCGCCCGTGGCCGGTGCCGGCGTCCAGGGCGGCCGAGACGCCGGTGGCGGCGGCGACCGAGATGTCGCCGGACTGGGTACGCAGCACGAGCCGGCCCCGCGTTGCCTGCGCGACGCGGATGTCGCCCCGCGTGGTGCTGATCTCGGCGGGTCCGTTGAGCCGGCCGACCTCGACGGTGCCGTCGATCGCGGTGAGGCGCACGCTCGCCGCCTCGTCGATCTTGATGTGGCGGTACGCGCCGTCCATGGCGACGTCGCCGAGGCGTCCGACGCCGCGCAGCTCGGCGCTGGCGGCCCTGACCTCGACGCGGGAGTCGGCGGGCAGTTGGACGGTGACCTCCACCGAGCCGGTGGGGCCCAGGAGCTGGTTGGCGGGGGACGCGGTCGTAACCCGCAGGACGCCGTCGGCGTACGCGATGGTGGTCTGTTCGGCGGCCCGGGTGTCGCGGCCGCGGCCGGCGTCGGCCGGACGGACCTCGACGGTGGTGTCGGCGCGGTCGGCGGCGATGAACTGGACGCGCCCGGCGGGGATGTTCAGGACGGCGGCGATGGGGGCGGGGGTGGCGAAGCTCTGCACGGCGTTCTCCGATGCTCTCTCCGGTGTTTCTGATATCGGAAACGCTACGTTGCTTTCTATGTAGAGGCAACAGCTTTGTTGCGTAGATAGTTAGTAACAGCAGCTCAGGCCACTGCAAACGTTGCAACCGCTTTGCCGATAAAGCAACGCGCACCACTTCCACCATTGCAATCGACTGGCGGTGAACGCTATGGTGGCAGTGCCGTTGAGGACGACCACCGAGGAGATCACCGTGCCGGGAGGCAGGCTCACCCAGCAGGACCGCCAGCAGATCGCGGCCGGGCTGGCCGACAGCCTCCCGTACGCCGAGATCGCCCGACGCCTCGACCGTCCGACCTCGACGATCACGCGCGAGGTGCTGCGCAACGGTGGCCCGAACGCCTACCGCGCCGAGCTGGCCCACCGCGCCACCGAACGCCGCGCCCGCCGCCGCGTGCCGTCCGCCACCCGGACTGCCGAGGTGACCCCGCAGCCGCACGGCCGTGACGCCGAGGCCGTCGCCGAGTACGAGGAGGCGTTCACCACCGTCCTCATGGCGACGGGCCTGAACAAGATGGGGTCACGGGTACTGACCTGCCTGTTCGCCACCGACGCGGGCAGCCTCACCGCGGCGGAGCTGGCCCAGCGTCTGCACGTCAGCCCGGCGTCCATCTCCAAGGCGATCAGCTTCCTGGAGAGTCAGAGTCTCGTTCGCCGGGAGCGCGACGAGCGCCGCCGCGACCGCTACGTCATCGACAACGAACTCTTCTACCAGGCGACGATCGCCAGCGCCCGCGCCAACGACCAACTCATCGCGACCGCACGTGAGGGCGTCGCCGTCCTCGGCCCAGGCACCCCCGCCGCGGCCCGCCTGGAGAACATCGCCCGCTTCCTCGACTTCATCAGCGAGAGCATCACCCGCGCCGCCGAACAGGCCCGCGCCGTCCTGCACGTCCGGACCGGAGATTAGTTGCGGTCCGGGCGGTGCCGGGCGTACGCGTCGACGCGCCCCCAGCGTCCGGGAATGTCCAGCAGCGCGATCCGGTCGAAGGCGGACGGCAGCGCGGGATTCACGGCCAGGTGTTCCTCGTGCGGGTCGAGGCCCAGCAGGGTACGCAGCAGCAGCATCGGCGCACCGCTGGACCACGCCTGCGGGCTGCCGGCGGTGGGATACCGGACCGGGTACCGGGTGGTGCTGCGGTCGAAGCCCCCGAACGCCTCGGGCAACCGCCCCTGGAAGTAGGTCGCGGCCGACAGGATGCCCTCGGCGATGCGGCCCGCCTCGCTGAGGAACCCGTAACGGCGCAGGCCCCACGCGATGAACGAGTTGTCGAACGGCCAGACGGTGCCGTTGTGGTAGCCGAGCGGGTTGTAGCGGCTCTGCCCGGAGGCGAAGGTCCGCACGCCCCAGCCGGAGAACAGCGCCGGACCCATCAGGTGCTCGACGACCCGCGCGGCCCGGTCGGGCGCCACGATGCCACTCCACAGCAGGTGGCCGATGTTCGAGGAGAGGCTGTCCACGGGAGTGCCGTCGTGGTCGAGCGCGAGGGCGTAGTAGCCGCGGTCCTCGATCCAGAAGTCCCGGTTGAAGCGCTCGTACAACGCCGCCGCCTCGCGTTCCAGCCGCTCGGCGTAGTTCGGGTCGCCCCAGAACGTACGCGCGAGTCGCGCCCCGCGAAGCTTGGCGTCGTAGGCGTACCCCTGGACCTCACAGGTCGCCCTCGGGAACCCCGGCAACCGGCCGTCGGCGTAGGAGATGCTGTCCCAGGAGTCCTTCCAACACTGGTTGTCCAGGCCGGTGGCCTGGTTGCGCCGCTGGTACCAGACGTAGCCGGTCGACGTCAGGTCCGCGTACGCGTCGATCCAGGCCAGGGCCGCGCGAGCCTCCTGCTCCAACTCCATCACCAAGCCGGTGTCGCCGCTCCACCGCTCGTACTCGTCGAGCAGCACCACGAACAGGGGCGACGCGTCGACGGTGCCGTAGTAGGGGGAGTGCGGCTGCTCCTCGAACGCGGCCGACTCCCCGTAGCGCAGCTCGTGCAGGATCCGGCCGGGATCCTCCTCCAGCACGTCGTCGGTCCGGGCGCCCTGAAGCGAGGCGAGGATCCGCAGTGTCGGCGGGGTCAGCGTTGGCGTGACGGGCAGGGTCTGTAGGCAGGTCAGCAGGCTGTCGCGGCCGAACAGGGTCATGAACCAGGGGAGCCCGGCCGCGGGTACGGCGGCTCCGCCGAGCGACAGCGGCGCGAACCGCAGCGCCGCGAGGTCCACCAGGCTGCGGTGGTAGACCTGTTGGAGGGTGGCGCTCTCGGTGTCCAGCGTCGGGGCCTGCGCCACCCACTCGCGCACGCTGTCCGGCAGCGTCGACTCATCCGGGCGCTGGGCCCGCAGTGCGGCGCGCAGGTCGACGCCGTCCGGTCGCAGCGCCCGCATGACCACCCGCAACCGGGTGTCCCACTGTTCCCCGGGCCGTAGTCGCACCGCGTACCGCAGGCCGCGCGCGTCGACGGTGGCCGACTCGCTCGTCGACACGACGACCTCGCGCCGGTACGTCCCACGCCGATAGCCCACCCGCAGCTCGTTCGGCTCGACGTCGGTGTAGTAGCTGCCCGCCTTGTCCTGGATGTCGAACTTGATCTCGAAGATGTCGGCGAAGTCGGCCTCCACCTCCAGCCGTACGTCGAGGTCGACCACGCTCTGGCCGTAGTTGAAAATCGTCAGCGTCTCGGTCAGGTCCGGGCCGATGCGTCGCCGCCGGATCGCGGACACGTCCGCCTCCACGTAGTCGACGGCCCCGCCCGGCACCACGAAGAACGTGACCTCGTAGTACTGGCTGTCGTCCACCGACAGGGCGGCCAACCGCTCGCCGTTGACGGTGAGCACCCAGCGGGACAGGAAGCGCGTGTCGGCGGCGAACAGCCCCACCGGCGTGGCGGGCGAGGACTCCACGTCGCCACTGGCGTCCGACACGATGAAGGTGTTGCCGTCGATGCACGACACCGTGCCCGGGATGTCCCTCACGGCGCACTGGTCGCCGTCGGCTGGTCGGGTCCCGCACCACCATCGGCCGCACGGGGAAACAGTCGCCCGATGCGCAACGCCAGGGCGAGGTCGCCGTCGACCAGGATCTCGCCGCGCTCGATCGCCGCCAGCCCGTTCACCTCGCCGCGCGCCATCGCCTCCGCCACCTGTGCCGGCACCCTGATGACGGTGTTGGCCGGGTCTCCGCTCTGCGACACCTGTAGCTTGCCGTGGTCGATGACCAGGAGCCACTGCTCCAGGTCGTCCCCGTCGGCGATGTCGAAGCGCACGCTTCCGCACACCTTGCTGAACCGCGGATCCTGGCAAGCGGCGGCCAGCCGCGAGAAGAAGTCGCTGGTCGCCGTCGTCATCCCACCTCCCCGGCCCGGAAAAGAGCGGATGACGGCTACCCGCTGCGGCCCGTTGCTAACGCCCGTCCGACGGAAATGAACTGTCGGCGTGGCAGGCGTACCGCTCAGAATGTCGGCCGTGGCGAAAAAGCAGGTGCTGGCGAAGGTGGCGGCGGATCTGGAGCGCGGGCACGTGCACCCGGCGATGCAACGCCTGGCGAGCCTCACGGCCGCGTACCCCGACGACCTGGAGCTGCGGGCGCGGCGTGCCGCGCTCTACCGGCAGGTGGGCAACGTGGCCGAGGCCGGGCGGTGGGGCTTCCTCGGCGAGGACACCGACGCGCGGGAGGTCGCCGCGTTCGAGCGCGCCTACGGGAGCCCTTGGCGACGTCTGCGGGCGTTGCGGGTGACCGCCGACCCCAGCGGCAGACTCGGGCCGGCGGCGGACGCGCGCTTCGCCCTGCTGCTGGAGCAGGCCGGCCGGGACGGGCCCGTCACCTGGACCGATGACGGGCCACGTCCCGGGCCGAGTTCGTGGCGGGACGGGTTGGGCTGCCTGGTGGCGGCGGTGATCGGCGCGGTGCTGGTGACGCTGTGCGTGGTCGGCCTGGTCACCGTGCTCCGGTGGGTGTTCTAGCCGAAGTCGAAGTCGACCACGACCGGCGCGTGCCGGACCCGCAGGGGAGTCGCGGCGTCGAAGCCGGCGGCGTCGCGGTGCCACACCGGCGGGGCGTACGAGCAGTCGCAGCGCAGCTTCACCACTCCGACGACCGTGCCGGGCGGATCGAGCCGGATGTCGGGCGCGCTGGCGCGGCGGCCTCCACGACGAGCAACGCGACGGTGGTGGTGGTGGTGGTGGTCGGCTGATCAGCGTTTCGTTCCGGACATGCCGCCCGGTGCGGCATGGGTGGCAAGCCAGGTCGGCGGCAAGGTGAGGGTGTGGAACCACTCGCGCGGCACCTGATCGAAATACGGTCCCCTGAGGACCGGCTTTCCCCCGCCAAACCGGTCGGCGGCCGCGGCGGCTCGCCTGACGCTGAAGCGCCAGCCGCCCGTTGCCCGGGAGCTGATGATTCTGCCACCTCGGGCGATACCGACGTTATTGTTCACGTTTGGTCGGGTGCTGGTCGTCCAGATGCTGCCCTTGAAGTAGACGATGAAGTCGATCTGGGGCCATGGTTCGCGCATCGCGGGTCGGCCGTACTCGTCCGGGCCCAGATAGACGCCCTGATCGTCGATGGCGAAGAGCAACTCCTGCCGGACCGCGTGGCGGACGCGGCCCTGCATCAGGGCGAGGATGGTCGCCTCGAACCCAAGCCCGACGATGAAGAACACGTAGCGCTCGGACAGGTCCTGTAGGCCGATCACCATGCCCGCCATCGGCAGAGTGCTGTACAGCGCCAGCGTGAGCCCGGTCAGGATGCGGCTCTGCCGAACCTCGTATGCCCCATCCATTTTCATGACTACAGGATAGCGGCGATCATCAACAAGGCCGTGATCGGTGTTCTCCCGCAATTCGGGCGCATGGGGCGTATTCACCGCATAGCGTCACGGTGGCGGCTCACGGCCGCCCGCGCCGGTGGCCGCCGGCGCTCGCGCCGACCGAAGGGGACCGGCTCATGGACCGGGTCGACAACATGCTCCTGCCGGAGCTGGACGGCCCGGTGCCGACCGCGGCGACGCGGGCGCTGGGTCTGCTGAGCCTGGCCCTGGGTGTGGGCGCACTGGCCGCGCCCCGGACCCTGGCCCGCCTGACCGGCGTCGACGACTCACCCGCCGCGCAGGCCGTGATCCCCGCCGTCGGAACGCGGGAGGTGATCCACGCCGTCGGTCTGCTCACCGGCCGCCGCCCGGCCGGTTGGGCGTGGACCCGGGTCGCTGGTGACGCCATGGACCTGACCCTGCTGGGCCGGGCCATGGTCGACCGGCGGGGTGAGCGACGCCGCCGCCTGGCCCTGACCACGGCCGCGATCGCCGGCATCACCGCCCTGGACGTCGCCACCGCGATCGCCGCCGGTCGTGCCCGCCGGGCCCGGGAGCGGATGATCCGGATGGAGATCGCGGTGACGGTCAACCGGTCACCCGCCGAGGCGTACCGGTTCTGGCGTGACCTGGAGAACCTGCCCCGGTTCATGGCGCACCTGGAGTCGGTACGCGCCGACGACCTGCGCCTCTCGCACTGGGTCGCCCGTGGACCGGCCGGTCGCCGCGTCGAGTGGGACGCCGAGATCATCGACGATCAGCCGAACAGGTCGATCACCTGGCGGTCGCTGCCCGGCAGCCGGGTGGCGAACGCCGGTCGGGTCGCGTTCGTACCCGCTCCGGGCGACCGCGGCACCGAGGTCCGGGTGCAACTGCGCTACGCGCCACCGGCGGGCGCGCTCGGCCGAGCCGTGGCGAAGCTCTTCGGCGAGGAGCCCGAGCAGCAGGTCCGTGACGACCTGCGCCGGTTCAAGCAGGTGCTGGAGGCCGGCGAGGTGGTCCGCTCCGACGGCAGCCCGAACGGCATCTCCGTACGCCAGCAGGCGGTGCAGCGACCCGCGCAGCCGCTGCCGACGTCCCGTCGCTGACCACCGGAATCCGAAGGGACCGCGAGATGAAGGCCACCGCCTGGATGGGCACCGACAGCGTCAAGGTGATCGACGTACCCGATCCGACGATCATGAACGCCCGGGACGCCATCGTGCGGGTCAGCACCACCGCGATCTGCGGCTCGGACCTGCACCTCTACCACGGCTACATCCCCGCGATGCGCAAGGGCGACATCCTCGGCCACGAGTTCATGGGGGAGGTGGTGGAGGTCGGGCCGCAGGTCCGCAACCTCAAGCCCGGCGATCGGGTGGTGGTGCCGTTCCCGATCGCCTGCGGGCACTGCTCCTCCTGTCAGCGCGGCCTCTACTCGGTGTGCGAGAACTCCAACCCCAACGCGGGCATCGCCGAGAAGGTCATGGGCCACTCACCGGCCGGTATCTTCGGCTACTCCCACCTGCTCGGCGGGTACGCGGGCGGCCAGGCCGAGTACGCGCGGGTGCCGTTCGCCGACGTCGGCCCGCTCAAGGTGCCCGACGAGATCCCCGACGACCAGGCCGTCCTGCTCGCCGACGTCTTTCCGACCGGCTACATGGGCGCCGAGATGTGCGACATCAAGCCCGGGCAGGTCATCGCGATCTGGGGCGCGGGACCGGTGGGGCTGCTCGCCGCGGCCAGCGCCCGGCTGCTCGGCGCGGAACGGGTGATCGTCATCGACCGGTTCCCCTACCGGCTGCGGCTCGCCGCCGAGCACGCCGACGCCGAGACGATCAACTACGAGGACGTCGACGTGCTGGACACCCTCAACGAGATGACCGCCGGTCGGGGCCCCGACGCGTGCATCGACGCCGTCGGTCTGGAGGGCCACCACGGCAACTCCGCCATGTACGCGTACGACCGGGCCAAACAGGCCACGCGGACCGAGACGGAACGGCCATTCGCATTGCGGGAGGCGATCCTGGCCTGCCGATCCGGGGGAGTGGTGTCGGTCATCGGCGCGTACGGCGGCTTCGTCGACAAGTTCCCGATGGGCGCGTTCATGAACCGTTCACTAATCATGCGGACCGGCCAGTGTCACGTGCAGCGGTACACGCGGCCGCTGTTGGAGCGCATCCAGCGCGGCGAGATCGACCCGAGCTTCATCGTGAGCCACCGCATGCCGCTGCGCGACGCCCCCAAGGGCTACAAGATCTTCCAGAAGAAGCAGGACGACTGCACCAAGGTGCTCCTCAAGGTCTGACCGCCCCAGCTCCCGCGATCTTGCACTTTCTGCGGCGACACAAGGGGCATACCGCCCCATGTCGACAACTGAAACCGCAAGATCGGCGGGAGGGGGCGCGGCGCGTTTGTGGTCCGTGGGCTCGGGAACGCCGTCCGTTCGTCCGTTAGCCGGCCTGCGCGCCGGTCCAGGAGGCGGAGGGAGCGGGTCATGGAGTACGAGCAGATGATCGCGACCGTACGACAGCGCGGAGGGCTCGGGGAGAACGAGGCCGTGCGCTCGGTGCAGGCCGTCCTGTCGGTGCTCGGCGAGCGCCTCGCCGGACAGGAGGCCGACAACCTGGCGGCACAGTTGCCCGATCGGCTGAACGCGTCCGTCACCCGCAACCCCCAGGGGCGCCGGTGGGACGTCGGCGACTTCCTGAAGCACGTCGGCAACCGGGAGCAGGTCGCGAACGCGGACCAGGTACGCGAGCACGCCCGGGTCGTGCTGACCACCGTCGCCGACGCGCTCGACGACGACGACCGTAACGACCTGCTGGCCCAGCTGCCGGGCGGCATCACCGACCTGTTCGGCGTACCCACGCCACGCGGCTGAGCGTCGGGGCGCACGGGCGCGGACCCCGGCTGCCACGGTCAGGGTCCCCGCCGCCGCCACCGTCGTGCGACGACCGGGCCGACGGCCGACGGTCGCTGAGAACGAGCGATCGTCAGGGAATCGGCCACTCGTGCACCGGCCGGTTGCTGTGCATCAGCTCCACGTAGTGCCGCACCACCTCGCGCAGCGCCTCCGGCCGGTCCAGGTGATCGGTGGACTCCAACCGGTGCAGCGTCGCCACCTGCCAGGTCGCGCCGTTGCGGCTGGTCAGGCAGCGCTGCTCGATGACGCCCAGCAGGCGGTCCCGCTCGGTCGGGTCGAGGCCCCACCGGTCCAGGCCGTGGTGCGCCAACGGCAGCAGCCGGCGCAGCACCAGCTCGGTGACCGGCAGGTAGCCGAGGCCGGGCCAGAAGACCTGCGCGTCGATGCCGTGCCGGGCACAACTGGTGAAGTTCTCCTCGGCGGCGCTGAACGACATCTGTGACCACAGGGGCCGGTCCGACTCGGCCAGGGCGCGGACCAGTCCGAAGTAGAAGGCCCCGTTGGCGATGGTGTCCAGCACGGTCGGCCCGGCCGGCAGCACCCGGTTCTCCACGCGCAGGTGCGGCCGGCCGCGCGACACGTCGTACACCGGACGGTTCCAGCGGTAGATCGTGCCGTTGTGCAGCCGCAGCTCGGCGAGGTTCGGCACCTCGCCGGCCGCCAGGGTCTGCGCCGGGTCCTGTGGGTCGCACACCGGCAGCAGCGCCGGGAAGTAGCGGACGTTCTCCTCGAACAGGTCGAAGACGCTGGTGATCCAGCGTTCGCCGAACCAGACTCTGGGGCGTACCCCCTGGGCTTTGATCTCTTCCGGCCGGGTGTCGGTGGCCTGCTGGAACAGCGGGATGCGGGTCTCACGCCACAGCTCCCGACCGAACAGCAGCGGCGAGTTCGCCCCGAGCGCCACCTGGATGCCGGCGACCACCTGGGCGGCGTTCCAGTAGTCGGCGAACTGTGCCGGGCTGACCTGGAGGTGGAACTGGGTGCTCGTGCAGGCCGCCTCCGGGGTGATCGTGTCGGCGGTGACCGCCAGACGCTCCACGCCGGAGATGGCGATCGGCAGGTCCTCGCCCCGCGCCGCGAAGATCTGCTCGTTGAGCAGCTTGTAGCGCGGGTTGGCCGACAGTGTCTCGGCGGTGAGGTGCTCGGGACGCTACGTCGGCAGGATGCCGATCATGACCATGTGCGCGCCGACCGTGCGGGCCTTCTCCTCGGCGGCGTTGAGGCTGGCCCGCACGTCCTCCCGAAGTCGAGGGTCCCGGTGCCGGTCAGCCGGCGCGGTGGCACGTTGATCTCGATGTTGAACTGGCCCAGCTCCGTCTGGAAGCTCGGATCCTCGATGGCCGCCAACACGTCGGCGTTGCGCATGGCCGGATTCGACGCCTCGTCCACGAGGTTCAGCTCGATCTCCAGCCCCGTCATCGGCCGGTCGATGTCGAACCGCGACTCCCGCAGCATTTCGGCGAAGACATCCAGGCAGTTCCGCACCTTTTCGCGGTAGCGGGCCCGATCCTCCCGACTGAAGGTCCGTACGCCGACATCCTCGCCCATGGTCACCGCCCTGTCACCGCTGGTTCCCTCTAACCTCGCACGTGCCCGTGCGAGCGGGGAAGACCCGAGGGTTCTTTCCTACCCAGTGGCCGGCCCCGTGACCCCTGTCGCACGCTGTGTGGTCGGCGAGGGTGCGAACAACCGGCACCGCCAGTCCGATCCACGGCGGCCTGTTCATCGCGTACGGGTTGCTGGTGCTCGCGGTGGCGCGGCTGCGCCGCTGGAGCCTGCCGGTGACCGTCGTGGCGCGGGCGGGTGCCGTGCCGCCGTTCGCCACCCTGATCTTCGAACGCTGGGCGCACCGCCGGGGCATGCTCGGCAGCGACCGGCAGCCGGTCCGCGAGCCCGCCCCGGTCGGCTGACCGTCCCCGGCCGAGCGCTCAGGTCAGCGCGGAACAGGCCACGACGCCGGCCAACAGCAGAGCGCCGATCATCGCCTGCAACAGCAGCGGCGGGCCCAGGTGTGACCAGAGGGTCGCGGTACGCGGGGTGAGCAACTGCCCGGTGGTCAGGTTGACGATCTTCTCGATCCGCGGCGGTAGCTCCGGATCGCGCTGCGGGCGCAGGGTGAGCTGCACCTGGTCGGCCGGGTGCAGGGCGCTCTGCGGCAGGTGCCCGTGCAGTTCGACCTCGCAGAGCTGACCGGCGGTGTTCCGCAGGCGGACCGGGGTGACCAGGTACTCCGGGCCCTGCTTCAGCTCCTTCCAGCGCCGGCGGGCGCCGCCGCCGCCGAAGGAGAACAGCGCGCGCAGCAGCAGGGCCGGCAGCCGGGCGAACGCGGCTGCGGCGAGCACCGCGACCAGCACCGGTTGGCCGACGCGGATCTCGCGGGTGTAGCCGTCCAGCAGGCGTACCAGCCGTCCCGTGACGATCCGCTCCGTCGGGTGCACGATCCGCCGGGTATCGAGTCCGCTGTCCATGTCCACCACCGAGAGTCCGCTTGTGTTCACTGATCGTATCGATGTCCTCGGTTGAACGACGTGAATGAAACCTGGTCACGGGCTCACGCCCGCGAGGTGACATCCCGGGCGACGGGGGTAAGCGGGCGGTCGAGCTGGAAAGGGGTCGAGCATGCAGCTGTCCTTCCTGCGCCCGCTCTACGACCGACCCGGGCCGTGGTGCTCGGTATACCTGGATGCCTCCGCGGACACCGAGGACGCCGCCCCGGCGCTGGACCTGCGCTGGCGCGCGCTGGAACGCCGCCTCGCCGAACAGGGGGCGGACGAGGCGAGCGTCGCCGCGCTGGACCGGGTGATCCGGGGTCACGATCCGATGGTCGGGGACTACGGCCTGGCGGTCTTCGCCAGCCACGGTCGGGTGGTGCTCTCCGAGTACCTGTCCGCGCCGCCACTGCGCGACCTGGCGAGTTTCGGGCCGTTGCCGCACGTCATGCCGCTGCTCGCCCAGCGCGGCGAACAGGTGGCGTGGGTCCGGGTGGTGGCCGACCGTACCGGGGGCGACGCCGTCGCGGTCAGCGCGGGCGGAGTGCCCCGACGGGCGCACGTCGCCGGCCGGGAAAGCTTCCCGCTGCGTCGGGTCCAGCCCGGCGGCTGGTCGCAGTCGCGCTACCAGCGGGCCGCCATGGAGGCGTGGCACCAGAACGCCGGGGACGTCACCGCCGCGACCGTGGAGCTCGCCGACCGCGTCGGCGCGGACGTCGTGGTGGTGGCCGGTGACGTCCGCGCCACCGGAATGATCGCCGCGCAGATGCCGCCGCGCTGGCAGGACCTGGTCGTCCGCACCGACGCGGGCTCCCGGGCCGGCGGCGCCGACCAGAGCATGCTGGACGACCTCACGGTGCAGACCATCGCCGAGGTCGCCGACCAGCGGATCACCGCCGCGCTGGACAAGTTCGGCGTGCAGGAGGACGTTGGCGCGGGACTCGACGCGGTCGTGTCGGCCCTGCAACGCAACCAGGTCGACACGATGATCATCGTCGACGACCCGTCGGCCAACGGCGAGCTGTGGATCGGCCCCGAGCCAACCGAGATCGCCGTGGACCCGGCCCAGTTGAGCGCGATGTCGGTCGGCGACCCGCAGCGGGTCCGCGCCGACGCGGCGCTGGTCCGGGCACTGGTGGGCACCGACGCGGCGTTGACGGTGCTCGGCGCGGACGAGGCGCCGCAGCTCACCGACGGCGTCGGCGCGGTCCTGCGCTACGTCGACGAAGGCACCCCGGGACGCGGCAATGGCTGAGCGCCGGGTCGCGGACCTGGTGGTCGAGCGGATGCGCGCCTGGCGGGTACCGCGCGCCTTCGGCTACCCCGGAGCGGCGATCGCCCCGCTGGTCGAGGCCCTGGAGGACGCCGGGGGCGACCCGGCGTTCATCCCGGCCCGACACGAGGAGACCGCCTCGTTCATGGCCACCGGCCACGCCAAGTTCACCGGCGGCATCGGGGTCTGCCTGGCCACCCAGGGACCGAGCGCGGTGCAACTGCTCAACGGCCTGTACGACGCCAAGCTCGACAGCAAGCCGGTCGTGGCGATCGTCGGTGAGGACGTCACCGGGCCGCTGGGCGGCGCGCACCAGCAGATCGGGTTGAGCCGGCTCTTCGGCGACGTGTGCAACCAGTTCGTCCGGTACGGCCGCAGCCCCGCGTCCGTACCCGCGCTGCTGGACCAGGCGTTCCGCACCGCGGCGGCGACGCGGAGCCCGACGTGTGTGGTGCTGCCCCGGTATCTGCAGGAGGCCCTGGTGCCGGACCTGGGGACGCACGCGGCGGGCGTGATCACGGCGACCCCCGGTGAGCCGCTGGCCCGGGTGCTGCCGCACGTGGTGGACCTCGACGCCGCCGCGCAGGTGCTCGGCAACGGCCAGCGCACCGCGATCCTGGTGGGCCAGGGTGGCCGGGGCGCCGCCGCCGAGATCGTCGAGCTGGCCGACCGCCTCGGCGCCGGGGTGGCGACGTCCCTGCTGGGCAAGCCGATCCTGGACGAGCGCCTGCCCTTTCACGCCGGGGTGCTCGGAGAGGTCGGCACACCGGCTGCGGCCGAGCTGATGGGCGGTTGTGACACGCTGCTGCTGGTCGGCACGAACGACCCGTGGACCGACTACTTCCCGATGCCCGACCAGGCCCGCACGGTGCAGATCGACATCGACGGCACCCGCATCGGCAGCCGCTACCCGGCCGACGTCCCGCTGGTCGGTGACGCCACCGAGACGCTGCGGGCACTGCTGGAGCGGGTGCCCGCCCGGCCGCACCAACAGTGGCGCGCGACGGTGGAGAGCTCCGTCGACCGCTGGCGCGCGACCGCCACCGACCGGGCCGCCGCGCCGGCCGAACCGATCAACCCGCAGCTCGTGCTCCAGGAACTGTCCACGCGGGTGCCGCACCGTGGGTCGGTGGCGGTCGACGTCGGCTCGGTCCTCTACTGGTACGCCCGGCACCTCGTCCTGCCGCCCGGGGTGAACGCGCAACTCTGCGGCACCCTCGGTTCGATGGGCTGCGCCCTGCCGTACGCGGTGGCCGCCAAGCTCGCGGCCCCGGACGCGCCGGTGGTCGCGCTGCTCGGCGACGGGGCCATGCAACTCAACGGCCTCGCCGAGCTGATCACGGTGTCGCACCACTGGCAGGACTGGGCCGACCCACGGTTGGTGGTGCTCGTGCTCAACAACCGCGACCACAACGGCATGGGCGGCGGACGGGAATCGTCCGGGGACCCGATGGGCCGCCGCCCCGACGTCCCGTACGCCGGCTGGGCCCGGCTGCTCGGGTTGCACGGCGTCCGGGTGGACCGTCCGGAGTTGGTCGGCGCGGCCTGGGACGAGGCGCTCGCCGCGGACCGACCCTGCGTGCTGGAGGCCGTGGTCGACGCGACGGTCCCGTTGGCGCCCCCGGAACCGGCCTTCGCCGACCTTCGTGGCCTGTACGACGAGGGGGAACCGGCCCGGCGCGTCCGCGAGCAGGTGGAGCAGGCCGTGGCCGTCGAGGATCTCGTTTAGGCGCACCTCACCAGGGCATCAGTAGCGGCCCAACGACCCTGGAGGTCCCCATGCCGGATCCCGCCGACCGCCGCTACGGTCCCGCGCCTCTGCCGCAGCCGCGCGGCCCGCTGTCGGCGGCGGTGACCGACGCGCTGCGCCGCGCGCCGTACGACCTGCCGGCGGACCTCGGCGTCGACCTCGACCCTGCGGACCTCGGCGTCGACCTCGACCCGGCGGACCCGCTGACCGACGAGGATCTGCAACTGACCCTGTTCCTCTGCTACGAGCTGCACTACCGGGGCTGGCAGGGCGTCGACGAGGGCTGGGAGTGGCAGCCCACCCTGCTGGCTCTGCGGGCCCGCGCCGAACGCCCCTTCGAGGCGGCGCTGCGCCGACTGGCCGACGTACCGGCGGTGCCGGCGGACGGCGTCGCGGCCGGGCTGGCCGAGCTGGTCGCGGCCGACGACGGGCCGTCGCTGGCCGTCGCGCTCCAACGGCGTGCCGACCTCACCCAGTTCCGCGAGTTCGTCGCCCACCGCTCGGTCTACCACTTGCGCGAGGCGGACCCGCACAGCTGGGCGTTGCCGCGCCTCGGCGGCCCCGCCAAGGCCGCCCTCGTGGAGATCCAGACCGACGAGTACGGCAACGGGCGGTTGGACCGGATGCACGCCGAGCTGTTCCGGCGCACCCTCGAACGGCTGGGCCTGGACACCGGCTACGGGACCCACCTGGACGTGGTGCCCGCCGTGACCCTGGCGACCAACAACCTGATGTCCCTGTTCGGGCTGCACCGACGGCTGCGCGGGGCGCTGCTCGGGCACCTGGCGGCGTTCGAGATGACCTCGTCCCTGCCGAACCGCCGCTACGGCAACGGGCTGCGCCGCCTCGGTTTCGACGAGGTGGCGACCCGCTTCTACGACGAGCACGTGGAGGCGGACGCGGTGCACGAGCAGATCGCCGCGCACGACCTGTGTGGCGGCCTGGTCCGGACCGAGCCGGCGCTCGCCCCGGACGTGCTCTTCGGCGCGGCGGCGGCGCTCGCGGTGGACCGGCTCTTCGCGGCGCACCTGCTGGACAGTTGGGCGGCCGGCCGCAGTTCGCTGCGGTCACCCGCCCCGCCGACCCCGCCGCCGACCGTCCCGCTCGTCGGCGTGGGTCCGATGTCCGCGACGACCCCGCCGGGGTCGATCGCGCTGGTCTGATCTGCTCAGCCCTCGCGGGTGGTGCCCGCCCGGAAGCTGATCGCCTTGTGGGTGCCGTCGCAGAACGGCTTGAGCGCCGACTTGCCGCAGCGGCACAGCGCCACCGTGCCCCGGCGGGCGTCGATCCGCTCGCCGTCCGGGGTCACCAGCGCGAAGTCGCCGCGGACGAGCAGTGGACCGTCCTCGTACGGGGTGATCGTGGCGGCGGCGGGCTCGCTGGTGTCGTCGGTGCGCATGGGCCCCGATGTGCCCGCACCAGCCCCGGTGAAACCTGCGCGGCCGATCGTCGGTGATGACCGGCGCAACCCGCTGACCAGCGGATTGTGACCGCCGGGTGGGTGATGCCCCGTTTGAACCCCATCGGGACGGGAAGCCGGGCCGCGTGGTGAGCGAACGAGGCAAGGTGGGGCCGGTGCACAAGATGCACAAGGGGCTCACGGCTGATGGCGCCGGCCTGGCCGGCGACCGGGTCGTGGCCCAGGGCAGCGCCGCCCGGGTGCTGGTCGCCGCCACCGCCCGGGCGCTGCGGGGCGCGGACTGCGCCGACCTCGGGCACACCGGGCCGATCTCGCGGTTTCCGACGGCGCCCGAGCCGGTACGCCGGGCTGCGGCGACCCGGGCCGCCGGGCGGGTCGCCCTCACCGTCGACCAGGTCGGTGAGGTGGACGCGGCCCGGGTGGCACGCTGGTTCGTCGAACAGTACCCGCGCGGCAGTTACCCGGGGGTACTCATCGGGTCGCCGCACGGCGCGGCCGCCCACCTGGCGGTCGCTCTCGGCGTGCCGTGGCTGCCCGCCGGCTTCGAGATGACCGTGCACTGGAGCGACGGGGCCGTTGACCGTCCCGGGGAGGCGCTGGCGCACGGGGGCGCCCTCGCCGAGCGGCTGGTCGGCGGCAACCCCGACGTGCACCTGCGTCAGGTGCACTGCCCGGCCAGCCGGGGAACCCTCACCGGCGTCACCGTGTCGCTGGCCGCCCGCTGGCGGTCACTGCCGGCCGCGTACGCGCAGTTCCTGACCGACCGGCTGAGCGCCGACGCCCCGGTGCTGCTGGTGCGGGACGCGCGCACGTGGCCGGTGCTGGAACGCGGGCCTGGACACAGCTTCCAGGTCGGCTGCCCGGCGAGCGGACTGGACCCGGTGGACTTCCACCCCGACAGCCACGCCCTGCGGCAGGTCCTGCGGGCGGTGGGCGGCGACGCCGCCCGGTGGGCGCCGCCGGAGGTGTCGGTGCCGTCGGGCGACGCCGAGTACGGCATGGACCCCGGATTCGAGCTCGCCGCACGGGACCTCGCGGGCCGTCACGGGCGACCGCTGCATCGGGTGCTGGTGCCCCGGCCGGGAGCGTTGAGCGCCGCTGTGGCCGACCTCTACCGGCGCTGGTTGCGGGCCGCCGGCAAGACCGGTGACCGGTTGGTGGTGGAATGCGGTCGGCTGCTCGATCCGTGGCAGGTGGTGCGGGCGGGGCTGGTGCCGTACTGGTGTGAGAACGCCACCCGCCGCAGCGTGGACGAGGCCGAGTGGTGGCTGGCCGGCAGCGAGGAGTTCAGCTCCGTGGACGTCCTGCCCGAGCCGCCCGGCATGCGTTCGCCCGCCCTGGCCGGGCTCCCGCAGTGGTTGGCCGTCGCGGGCTTCGGCCGACGACGCCGGGCGCTGGACCGGACCTCCGCGCGGGGCTATCCGGTGACGTCCGTGCCGACGCGCCGGGCCACCGAGGTCATGCGCGCCCAGCCGTACGACCTGCCCGTCCCGCCCCCGCTGGGGGTCGCGGAGGCCCTGTCGGTGCTCCGTGACGCCGGCGGCCACCAGGGGTTGCTCGTCTCCTGAAGGGGAGGACGCCGAAACTTCCTCGCGAACCCGGGGTCCCGTGATTGAGTACCTACGGAGCGGGAACATCGCTGGCTGCGACGACCTGATCGCGCTGCGTAGAGATGTTGTCGCCCGCTGGCATCCCAGTCACTGACCCACTTTCCGGCCCGGTGCGTGGCTCGACCACGCGCACGACCGGTTTCCCGATCCGGGCGGGGGACCTTCCTGAGGGAGGCGCGGATGTTCGGACAGACGAGCACGACCACGACCACACCACCACCCACCGAGCGTGGTCTGGAGGACCTCGACGCGGCGGCGCTCGCGTACGCGGCCCGGATCGAAGGGCTGCCGCCGGAGCGGCGACAGGAGGCGCGGGACGACCTGGTCCGCTTCGCGCTGCCGTTCGCCGGCCGGCTGGCCCGCCGTTACCGGGGGCGGGGCGAACCGCTGGAGGACCTGGAGCAGGTGGCCCGCCTGGGGCTGGTCAACGCCGTCGACAGGTACGACCCGGAGCGGGGTTCGTTCACGGCGTACGCGGCGATCACCATCGTGGGCGAGATCAAGCGCCACTTCCGGGACCGCACCTGGGGCGTGCACGTGCCCCGACGGCTGCGCGACCTGATCCTCGAGGTCGGGCAGGCCACCGCCGCGCTGACCAGCGAACTGTCCCGGGCGCCGTCGGTGGCCGAGCTGTCGGCCCGGCTGGAGACGCCGCAGGAGGAGATCCTCGCGGCGCTGGAGTCGGCGGCCGGCTACAGCCCGGCGTCGCTGAACGCGCCGGTCGGCGGGGAGAGCTCCGCGGAGTTCGGCGACCTGGTTGGCGAGTCGGACAACGCCCTCGAATCGGTCGACGACCGGGTGACGGTGAGCGGCCTGCTGCACCGGCTGCCCTGGCGTGAGCGCCGGATCCTGGCCATGCGCTTCTACGGCAACCAGACCCAGGCGGAGATCGCCGCCCGGTTCGGCATCTCGCAGATGCACGTGTCCCGCCTGCTGTCGCGGGCGCTGACCTGGCTTCGGCAGGCCATGCTCGCCGACGCCCCACCGCCCTGGCAGAACGGCGCCGCCGAACCGGATCCGGGCAAGACCCGCATCTCGGTACGGCAGAACGGTGACCGGGTGGTCGTCGAGGTCGGCGGCGAGGTCGACCGCGACGGCGCGGACCAGCTACGCCGCGCGATGTTGGAGGCCGTCACCGGCCAGCCGAGCGAGGTCGTCGTCGACCTGGTCGGGGCGGGCGGGTTCGACGCCGGCGGGATCGCCGCGCTGGTGGCGGGCCGGGAGGCGGCCGAGCGTACCGGCGTGCCGTTGCGGCTGACCCGGGTGCAGCCGGCGGTGCGCCGCTCGCTCACCGCCGCCGGGCTTCCGCCCGCCCGGGACTGATCCGCCGACGACAGCAGCAGGGGCCCGACACCGGACAGGTGTCGGGCCCCTTGGCGCGCGTACGACTCTCAGCGGTCCTCGGTCTCACCGCCGTCGCTGTGCGGGTGCCGCCAGCGTTCGTGTGGTTTCGGCGCGTCCTGCGCGTCCTTCGGCGCGTCGCTCTGCTCGAAGCTGGGCCGGCGTACGCCCTCGGGCTCGGGTACGTCCACGGGGCGGGCGCCGGACTCGGGCGCCGGGTGGTAGCGGGCCGCCTCCGCGGCGCCGTGCGCGCCCTCGGGTGCGGGTGACTCCGGCGCGTGGTGCTCGAGGTGTATCTCGTCGCCGAACTGCTGGGGCGGCTTCGTGGTGCGCTGCGGCAGGTCCCGGCCCAGGTCGGCGACGAGGGGGCCGTACTTCAGGTCGAACGCCGGCCGTTCGGAGCGGATGCGGGGCATCTTGTCGAAGTTGCGCAGCGGCGGCGGGCAGGTGGTGGCCCACTCCAGCGAGTTGCCGAAGCCCCACGGGTCGTCCACCGTGACTATCGCCCCGTACCGCCAGGACTTCCAGGCGTTGTAGATGAAGAAGAGCGTGGACAGGCCGAGGATGAACGCGAAGATGCTGGAGATGGTGTTCAGCGTGGTGAAGCCGTCGCTGGGCAGGTAGTCGGCGTACCGGCGGGGCATGCCCTCGGCGCCCAGCCAGTGGTGCACCAGGAAGGTGCCGTGGAAGCCGATGAACATCGTCCAGAAGTGCGCCTTGCCGAGCCGCTCGTCGAGCAGCCGCCCGGTCATCTTCGGCCACCAGAAGTAGTAGCCGCCGAAGAGCGCGAAGACCACCGTGCCGAACACCACGTAGTGGAAGTGCGCCACGACGAAGTAGCTGTCGTGGGTGTGCCAGTCGACCGGCGGGCTGGCCAGCAGCACCCCGGTGAGGCCGCCGAGAAGGAAGGTCACCAGGAAGCCGATGGCGAACAGCATCGGCGTCTCGAAGGTGAGCTGCCCCTTCCACATGGTGCCGATCCAGTTGAAGAACTTCACTCCGGTGGGCACCGCGATCAGGTAGCTCAGGATGCTGAAGAACGGCAGCAGCACCTGCCCGGTGGCGAACATGTGGTGCGCCCACACGGTCATCGAGAGCACGGTGATGGCGATGGTGGCCAGCACGATCCCGGTGTAACCGAACAGCGGTTTGCGGGAGAACACCGGGATGATCTCGGTGATGATGCCGAAGAACGGCAGCGCGATGATGTAGACCTCGGGGTGCCCGAAGAACCAGAACAGGTGCTGCCAGAGCATCGGCCCGCCGGTGGCGGGGTCGTACACGTGCGCGTTGAGCAGCCGGTCGGCCGAGAGCGCCAGCAGCGCGGCGGCCAGCAGCGGGAACACGAGGATCACCAGCACGCTGGTGAACAGCATGTTCCAGGTGAAGATCGGCATCCGGAACATGGTCATGCCGGGCGCGCGCAGGGTCAGGATCGTGGTGATCAGGTTGACCGCGCCGAGGATGGTGCCCAGGCCGGAGACGACCAGGCCGAGCACCCACATGTTCGCGCCCACGCCGGGACTGTGGTCGACGTCGCTCAGCGGGCTGTACGCGGTCCAGCCGAAGTCCGCCGAGCCGCCCGGCGTGATGAAACCGCCGATCACCATGAGGCCGCCGAACAGGTACAGCCAGTACGCCAGCGCGTTGAGCCGGGGGAACGACACGTCCGGCGCGCCGATCTGGATCGGCACGATGAAGTTGGCGAATCCGAAGGCGGCGGGCGTCGCGAACAGCAGCAGCATGACCGCGCCGTGCGAGGTGAAGAGCTGGTTGTACTGCTCGGAGGAGAGGAACTGCAGGCCCGGCCGGGCCAGCTCGGCGCGCATCAGCATCGCCTGCAGGCCCGCGACCAGGAAGAACCCGAAGGAGGTCAGCAGGTACAGCACACCGATCTGCTTGTGGTCGGTGGTGGCGAGGAACTTGATCAGGGAGTTGCCGGGGACCGGCGTCCGCAGCGCCCCGGGAAAGCCCCCGAAGCGGGCCGGTGCCAGGATCGCCGGGCCCCGATCGCGAACGGGTTCCGTGGTTACCCGCTTGGGCATGGCTGCTCACCCCGTCGTGACGGCAGAAAGGACGGGCGTGCCTACCCGACCCTCGCACCATGTAACCAGGCTTAAGCGGTAATTTCGGTTAGATCGCCGGTACCGGTCGAAGCGCCCCGCGGCTTCAGGTCGCCGGCAGCATCGCCCAGACCGCCTTGCCCTGACCCGCCGGCACGCTGCCCCACCGCTGCGCCAGCTCGCGGACCAGCAGCAGCCCGCGGCCACCCTCGGCCCGCAGGTTCAGGCCGGCGAGTTGGGCCTCGGTCGGGCTGCCGTCCACCACGGCCAGGTGCAGGTACGGCCGCCGCAGCGTCACGGTCACCTGCATGGGGGTGCCCACGTGCCGGACGACGTTGCCGACCAGCTCGGTGAGCACGAGAGCCGCCGGGCCGGCCGCGTCGGGCAGGTTCCACCGGGCGCACGCCTCGCCGACCAGCTCCCGAGCCCGCCGGCACGCCTCCGCCACCGGCTCAAACCGGGCGCGGATCCGCAGCGCTCCCTGCGCGCCGGCCACCCTCGTCGCCTCCGCGCAGTCCTGGGAGACCGGAACCACCCGGCACGTCGTCGACTCGGCGAGCCACCGGGCGGCGGCCGGCGGCGGGGCGCAGAGCACCACCGGCACGGCCGGCCATTCCTCGGCACGCCGGGCCGTCGCCGCGAAGACCGACAGCGCCAACCGGTCCCGCACGGTCACGTGGGCGAGGTCGACCACCAGCGCCTCCGGCTGGGTCGCCAACGCGCCGTCCAGCGCCTGGTGCACCGACCGCATGGTGCCCAGGTCCAGGGCGCCGGTGAGCCGGACGACCGCCACCGGTGCCGTGTCGCGCACCTCGCAGGTGATCCGGCTGGCCATCGGCACGCCCTCGATTCGCTGGTGGGTCGGGATCTGCCCACTACCCGAGGTTCCGCGCCATCAAACCGGACCGATCGCCATGGCGACGCGGCTCACGGTCGGCGGGGCCGCGCGGTCAGCAGACCCAGCGCGATCAGACCGAGGCCCAGGCCGAGGTGCAACCAACCGTCGGCGGCGTTGACCGGCAGGACGTTCGCGCCGGTGTCGTGGTCCACCGCCAGTCCGTAGAGCCAGAGCACCAGGTAGACCGCGCCACCGCCGACCAGGAAGGTCCGCGCGCCGCCGACCGTCCGCGCCAGCGCCAGGCCGACGACCCCGAACAGCAGGTGTACGAGGTTGTGCAGCACCGACACCTGGAAGGCGCCGAACAGGAACGCGCCCGAGGTGTGGCCCGCGAAGCGCAGGTTCTGCGTACCGCTGGTGATCCCCGGGACGAAGCCGAGCACACCGACCAGCAGGAACAGCACGGACGCGGTGCTGGCCGCGCGGCGGACCCGCGGCTTGCCGTCGGCCGGGTTCGCCCGGGCCCGGGAGTGCGCCATCGGTCCGACCATCACCGGCTCCCTCGCTGCGCGGCAGGCGTACGCGTGCGCCTACCCGTCGCCGCCGGGGGCAAACGCGCCGGCGGCGACTGCGGCTCAGACCGGTTGCAGGCGGGGCGCGGTCGCCAGATCGCGGACCCGCTGGTACAGCTCGATGTAGCGCTGGGCCATCACGGCGGGCGTGAACCGCTGTGCCGCGACCCGGCGGCACTCGTGCGGGTCGAGCAGGTCCGCGCCCAGCACCAGATCGGCCAGCTCGTCCTCCTCGGTGGTGAGCAGGCCGGTGCGTCCGTGCTCGATCAACTCGGGCAGGCAGCCCCGGGCGGTGGCCACCACGGGCGTACCCAGGGCCAGCGACTCGACCACGGCCGTACCCCCCGGCTCCTCCCAGCGCAGCGGGAACAGCGAGGCGCGGGCGCTGGCCAGCAGGTCGTCGCGCTCCTGCCCGGCCACGGTGCCGACCCAACGGACCAGGTCGCCGTCGACGTGCGGCGCCACCTCGTCGAGGAAGAACCGTACGTCCGGATTCTGCCGGGCCTCGTCGCCGGCCGCCGCCAGGTCCGCCGGCCGGTGGTACGGCCCCACGGGACCGGCCAGCACCAGCGGTACGCCGATCTTCCGCGCGAGCCGCGCGCCCACGTCCTGCCCCTTGCCCGGGTTGATCCGACCGAGGATGAGCAGGTGGTCGCCCTTGGGCGGACCGGGCCGACGGTCGGCGTCCACGGCCAGCGGGGTGGACAGGTGCACGTGACCCACCGAGTGCTCCCGCAGCGCCAGCGGCGCCCGGGCCAACTGCGACGCCGAGACGCCGTTGACCCGGACCCGGTCGCCGCCGTCGAGAGTGCCGTAGAGCGCGGGGTGCTTCGCCAGGTCCCAGTGCAGGGTGTGCAGCACCGGCGGCCCGGACGGTCCCATCGCGGTGAGCGTGGCCAGCCCGACCGCCTCCACGTGGTCGTGCACCAGGTCGATGTCGTCGCGGGAGTGCAGCTCGCGGACCACCCCGGCCAGGTGTGCCTGCGCGATGCCGCAGACCTGGTTGTAGGGCCGTTGCAGCGCGCCGAACTGCCCGTCGGAGAAGACCGACACCTTCTCGTCCACCGGCAGAGCGCTGGACTCCACCGAGGCGAGCACCACGCGGACGCCGAGCCGCCGCAGCTCCGGCACCAGGGTCGCGATCACGTTCTCGATCCCCCCGTACCCGGGTGGGGGCACCGACAGCCACGGGCCGGCGTTCATCAGCACGGTGAGGCTCATCGGCGGTCCTTTCGTACCCGGGCGGTGGCCGGCGGACGAACCGGGGCGCTCACGCGGCCGCCACCCGTCGGCGGGGGAGCCGGTGGCGCAGCTCGGCCAGCGGCGGGCGCTCCTCGATGGACACGTCGCTGACCACGACCTCCCGGTCCAGGTTGGGCAGCGTGTCGGAGCCGCCCCGGCGGAACTGGGTCAGCAGCGCCTCCGGCATCAGGCCGGGGGTCGCCCAACCGCGTCGTTGCAGCCGGGACCACGCGGTCAGCATGATCTGCGCGGACATCCGGCCCAGCGCCGCCGTGTCCTGGTGACGGTGTTTGCGTTCGCCCAGGTCGACCTGCGCCAGCGCGTCCAGACCGACCAGGTCCAGCAGGTCGATCATCATGGCGGTCTCCACGCCGTACCCGGAGACGAACGGCACCCGGGCCAGCACGTCGCGGCGGCCGGCGTACTCACCGGCGAGCGGCTGCACGAAGCCGGCCAGTTCGGGCCAGAAGAGGTTGAGCAGCGGCCGGGCCATCAGTTCGGTCACCCGTCCGCCGCCGTCCTGTTCCACCGTGGCGGATCCGACGAGCGGGCGGTGGTAGAAGCCCTTCACGAAGTCCACCGACGGATCGGTGAGCAGCGGCCCGAGCAGGCCGGTGACGAAGTGCGGGCGGAACTCCCGCAGGTCGGCGTCGATGAACGCCACCACGTCGCCCCCGGCGGCGGCCAGCCCCGCCCAGAGCGCGTCGCCCTTGCCGGTGAGCCGGGGCAGGCCCCGGGTCATCGCGTCCTGGCTGACCACCTCCGCGCCGGCGGCCCGGGCCACCTGGGCGGTACGGTCGGTCGACCGTGAATCCACCACGATCAGCTCGTCGACGAGCGCTACCCGGTCCATCAGGTGCTCCCGGATGGTCGACACGATCGCGCCGACAGTCGCCTCCTCGTTGCGCGCCGGCAGCACCACGCTGACCCGGCTCTCGCCCTTGGCGCGAAGCAACCGGCGTGCCGGCCAATCCGCCGCCGACGTGGTCCGGTACGTGGCCCACGCCTCCACCACCGGTGACACGGTCGTATCCCGCACGGGCACCCCCTCTTTTCGTGCGTGGAACAAGCAGGGCTCTAGTTCCCACTTGCCACCTCGCGCTAACCGTTCCCAGGGCAACAGCTTGATCACGACGTGACATCGGCGCGTTCCCGGGGGATGAACGTTTGATTGCGCGCATGCCAGGGGACTGCTCCCGTTGAAGCCGAAACGTTCTCGGAAGAGGTTGTCGAATGGTCAGCTGTCGGGTGGGTCTGGTCGGTGCCGGGGGAGTGGCGCAGCGTCATGCGCGGGTGCTGTCCGGATTTGACGACGTCGAGATCGTGGGGGTCACCGACGTGGTTCCGGAGGCGGCGGCCGCGCTGGCCGCGCGGCACGACGCGCGGACCTTCACCGACGTGGCCGAGCTGCTGGCCGCCGGCCCTGACGCGGTGTACGTCTGCGTGCCGCCCTTCGCGCACGGTCCCGCCGAGGAGGCGGTGATCGACGCCGGGGTGCCGATGTTCGTGGAGAAGCCCGTCGCTGTCGACCTGGGCACCGCCGAACGCATCGCCGACCTCGTCGCCCGGCGCGGACTGCGCACCGCCGTCGGGCACCACTGGCGTTACCTGAGCGTGCTCGACACGGCCCGTGAGCTGCTCGCCGACCGTCCGGTGCGGATGGTCAGCGGCGCCTGGCTGGACAAGGTGCCGCCGGTCGCCTGGTGGTCGCGGCGCGACCGGTCCGGCGGCCCGGTCGTCGAGCAGGCCGCCCACGTGCTGGACCTGATCCGGGTGCTGGCCGGCGAGGTGACCGAGGTCACCGCGTACGGCGACGGCACGCCACCGCCCGTCGACGGCGCCGACATCGACTCGGTGACCACCGCCACGCTGCGCTTCGCCAGCGGCGCGGTCGGCACGCTCAGCGCCGCCTGCGTGCTCGGCTGGAAGCACCACGCCGGCCTGGAGATCCTCGCCGACGGGTTGGCCCTGTCGCTGGGCGAGGACGGCCTGCTGATCCGTGACGCCGACGGCGAACGGCACGTTCCGGCCGATCCGGAGGCCGCCCGGGTGGCGGTGGACCGCGCGTTCGTCGACGCCGTCCGCGGTGTCGGCGACGACGTTCGGGTCCCGTACGCCGAGGCAGTGAAGACCCAGCGGCTCGCCCTCGCGGTGGCCGACTCGGCCCGCGGTGGCCGGACGATCCGACTCAGCACGCCCGCCGATTCGGGCGCCCTGAGCACCGGGGTGACCGTCGATGCGTGATCGGGTCGTCGCGGTCACCGCTCCCGGTCGGGTGGAGATCGTCGAGCAGGACGCCGCGCCGCTGCGGCCCGGCACGTTCCGCGTCGAGACGCTGTTCAGCGGCGTCTCCGCCGGCACCGAGCTGAGCTACGTCAAGGGCACGAACCCCTACCTGAACGTCACCTGGAACGCCGACCTCGGGCTCTTCCAACCCGGCGCGGCCAGCACCCCGTACCCGGTGACCCGGCTGGGTTACATGCAGGTGGGCCGGGTGGTGGAGAGCGCGACCCCGGCGGTGGCGGTGGGCACGGTCGGCGCGATGACGTACGGGCACCGCACGGGCTGGCTGGCCGACCCGGTCGCCGAACGGTTCGTGCCGCTGCCCGACGACCTGGACCCGCTGCTCGGGGTCTACGTCGCGCACATGGGTCCGATCTGCGCGAACGGTCTGCTGCACGCCGCCGCCGACCTGCACGGCGCGGACGTCCGCTCGCTCGGCGACGGGGTACGCGGCCGGCGGGTCGCGGTGGTCGGCGCCGGAGTGGTGGGCCTGCTGACCGCCCTGCTGGCCCGCCGGCACGGCGCCGCGTCGGTGGTGGTGCTCGACCCGACCCCACAGCGTCGTCGGGTCGCCGACGCGCTCGGCCTGGAATCGCTCGACCCCGAGGCGGACGACCCCGCCGTGGTGCTGAAGACCCGGTGGGCCCACGTCGCCGGCGACCGGGGCGCCGACGTGGTGTTCCAGTGCCGGGGGCAGGCGTGGGCGTTGCACCTCGCGCTGCGGCTCCTGCGCCCGCAGGGCACCGTGATCGACCTGGCCTTCTACCAGGGCGGCGCGGACGCGGTCCGGCTCGGCGAGGAGTTCCACCACAACGGCCTGGCCCTGCGCTGCGCGCAGATCGGACGAGTACCGCGCGGGCTCGCGCCCACCTGGGACCGGGAACGGCTCTCCGCCGAGACCGTCGACCTGCTGCGGACGTACGGGGACGTCATCCGCAAGCACCTGGTCTCGGCGGTGGTCCCGTTCGACGAGGCGCCCACCCTGCTCAGCGACCTGGCTGATCGCCGCCGACAGGAGCTACAGGTGGTCCTGGCCGGCTGAGGAGCCGTCGCGGGGTGAGGGGGCCGGCTACCGTTCGCCCCATGAGCACCTCGACGGACACGTCGGTCGACAGCCGCCCGATCGGTCTACGCGCCCTGCTGCCGTACCTGCGCGAGCATCGGGGCACCCTCGTCGTGGTGGGCGTGCTGTCGCTGGCCGGTTCGGCGGCGTCGCTGGCCCAACCGCTGCTCACCCGGTCAGTCCTCGACCGGATCGGCCGCGAGCACCCGGTCTGGTGGCTGGTGGCGGTGCTGGTGGGGCTCGTGGTGCTCGGCGCGGCGATCGGCGGCCTGCGCGACTACCTGCTGCAACGCACCGCCGAAGGGCTGGTGCTGGGCACCCGGCGACGGCTGGCGGCCCACCTGCTGCGGCTCCCCATCGCCGAGTACGACCAGCGGCGCACCGGCGACCTGCTCTCCCGGGTGGGCTCGGACACCACCCTGCTGCGGGCGGTGGTCACCTCCGGGCTGTTCGAGACCGTCACCGGGGCGGTGATGGTGGTCGGGGCGGGCACCGCGATGGTGCTGCTCGACCCGCTGCTGTTCGGCGTCACCCTGCTCGGGGTGGGCCTCGGGCTGGGCTTCGCGGCGACCTTCGCCCGGCGGGTCCGGGCGTTGGCCCGCGCCGCCCAGGAGCGGGTCGGCGAGATGACCTCGGCGGTGGAGCGGGCGATCTCGGCGGCCCGGACCATCCGGGCCAGCCGGGCCGAGGCGCGGGAGGCGGACACCGTCGCCGTGAGCGCCCGCGAGGCGTACGGGGCGGGGTTGCGGGTGGCCCGGGTGCAGGCGCTGATCGGCCCGATCGGCTCGGTAACCGTGCAGGGGGCGTTCCTGCTCGTGCTCGGCATCGGCGGGGCGCGGGTCGCCGCCGGGGCGATCTCCGTCGGCGATCTGGTCGCCTTCGTCATGTACCTGTTCCTCCTGGCGTTGCCGCTGGGCCAGGTGCTGCGCGCGTACACCCAGTTGCAGTCCGGTCTGGGCGCCCTGCAGCGGATCGAGGAGATCCTGGACGTGCCGGCGGAGGGCGCGGCGGACCGACCGACGGCCGGGCCCGCGACGACGACCCCACGCCGGGCCGCACCCATGATCGAGTTCGACCGGGTCGGGTTTGGCTACCCGGGCGGCGCGTCGGTGCTGCACGACGTCAGCTTCGCGGTGCCGACCGGCACCCGTACCGCCCTGGTCGGCCCGTCGGGCGCCGGCAAGTCGACGCTGCTGGCCCTGGTCGAGCGCTTCTACGAGGTGAGCGCCGGCGCGGTCCGGGTCGACGGCGTGGACGTGCGGGAGCTGCCCCGCGACGCGCTGCGGGCACGCCTCGGCTACGTGGAGCAGGAGGCGCCCGTGCTCGCCGGCACGCTGCGCGAGAACCTGCTGATCACCGCCCCCGACGCGACGGACGACCGGTTGCGCGACGTCCTGGACGAGGTCAACCTCACCCACCTGGCCCAGCGCACTCCGCAGGGCCTCGACGTGCAGGTGGGGGAGGGCGGGGTGCTGCTCTCCGGGGGTGAGCGGCAGCGGCTGGCCATCGGCCGGGCCCTGCTGGCCGGCCCGCCGGTGCTGCTGCTCGACGAGCCGACCAGCAACCTCGACGCGCGCAACGAGGCCGCGCTGCGCCGCGCCATCGACGCGGTGGCCGTGCGTCGTACGCTGTTGATCGTGGCGCACCGACTCGCCACCGTGGTGGACGCCGACCAGATCGTCGTCCTCGACGGCGGCCGGGTGGTGGCCGTGGGCACCCATGCCGAACTGACCGCCACCGACCCGCTCTACCGGGAGTTGGCCACCCATCAACTGCTGGTCGCCTGAGTGGGCCCAACTTGCCGGGCGGCCGGGCCGCCCGTGGCGGTCGAGAATCGCGTACCGTTGCCGCTCATGGGTGTGTCGCAACGGTTCAAGAGCAAGTTCCGGCGTTTCCTCCAGCGCCCGGGATCAACCGTGGATCTTGCTCCGCTGGAGAAGCTGCTGCCGGCGATCGCGACGCGCGAGGACGACCTCGCCGCGCTGGACGACGCCGAGTTGACCGAGGCCGCCGGCGCCGCCACCGGCTACGAGGAGATCTGCGCGGTCGGCCGCGAGGCCGCCCACCGGGGCCTCGACCAGCGGCCGTACGACGTGCAGTTGCTCGGCGCGATGGCGCTGCTCTCCGGCAAGGTCGCCGAGATGGCCACCGGTGAGGGCAAGACGCTGACCGCCACCATTGCCGCGTACGGGCACGTCCGGCTGGGCAACGGCCCGGTGCACGTGCTCACCGTCAACGACTACCTGGCCCGCCGTGACGCCCAGTGGATGGAGCCCGTCTACCGGCTGCTCGGCCTGACCGTCGGCTGGGTCAACGAGGCGTCCACGCCCCAGGAGCGGCGCGACGCGTACTCGTGCGACGTCACCTACATCTCGGTCAGCGAGGCGGGGTTCGACTACCTGCGCGACCAGCTCGTCACCGACGTCGAAGACCGCGTGCAGCCGGTGCTGACCACGGCGATCATCGACGAGGCGGACTCGATCATGATCGACGAGGCCCGGGTGCCGATGGTGCTCGCCGGCGCGGTGCCGGGCGAGCAGGACCCGGTGCACGCCGCCGCCGCGCTGGTGCGCGGCCTGCGCAAGGGTCGGCACTACACGGTCGCCGAGGACGGGCGCAGCGTGGCGTTCACCTCCGCCGGCCTGGCCGCCGTCGAGGCCAAGCTCGGCATCGACCTGTACGACGAGGAGCACGTCGAGCAGCTCTCCGCGGTCCACGTGGCGCTGCACGCCCAGACCCTGCTGCACCGTGACGTGGACTACATCGTCCGGGACGGCTCGGTCGAGCTGATCGACGAGATGCGCGGCCGGGTGGCCCAGCGGCGCCGCTGGCCCGACGGGCTCCAGGCGGCGGTCGAGGCCAAGGAAGGGCTGGACGCCACCGCCGAGGGCGAGGTGCTCGGCACCATCGCCGTGCAGGCGTTCATCGCGCTCTACCCGAAGGTGTGCGGCATGACCGCCACCGCGGTGCTGGTCGGCGACCAGCTGCGGGAGTTCTTCAACCTCGAGGTCGCGGTGATCCCGCCGAACACGCCGTGCGTCCGCGAGGACGAGCAGGACCGGATCTACGCCACCCGCGCCGAGAAGGACGAGGCGCTGATCGACGAGATCCGCCGCTGCCACGACGCCGGGCGGCCGGTGCTCGTCGGCACCCTGGACGTCAAGGAGTCCGAGGCACTGGCCGCCGGGCTCAACGCGGCCGGCGTGTCCTGCGTGGTGCTGAACGCCAAGAACGACGACGAGGAAGCGGCGATCATCGCCGAGGCCGGCGCGTACGGCGCGGTGACGGTCTCCACCCAGATGGCCGGCCGGGGCGTCGACATCCGCCTCGGCGGCAGCGACCAGGCCGACCGGGACCGGGTGGCCGAGCTGGGCGGCCTCTACGTGATCGGCAGCGGTCGGCACGACAGCCGCCGCGTCGACGACCAGCTGCGGGGTCGCGCCGGCCGGCAGGGCGACCCGGGCGGCTCGGTCTTCTTCGTCAGCCTGGAGGACGACCTGGTCGTCCGGCACGCCGCCGACGCGGTGCCCCCGTCGCCGCGGATGAACGCGGACGGTTTGGTCACCGACGAGCAGGTCGACTACGCGGTCGAGCACGCCCAGCGGGTCGCCGAGGGCGTCAACCACGAGATCCACCGCAACACCTGGCGCTACAGCGTGGTGATCGAGCAGCAGCGCATCGCCCTGGCCGCCCGCCGCGAGCGCCTGCTGACCAGCGACGTGGCTGCCCTGATGCTGCTGGACAAGGAGCCCGAGAAGGCCGGCGAGATGGACGAGGACCTGCTCGCCCGGGCGGCCCGCTCGATCGCGCTCTTCCACCTGGACCGGCTCTGGGCCGAGCACCTCGCCGAGCTGTCCGAGGTCCGCGAGGGCGTGCACCTGCGGGCGCTGGGGCGGCTCGACCCGCTGGACGAGTTCCACCGGGCGGCGGTGCCGGCCTTCAACAACCTCGTCCCGGAGATCGAGGCGCGCACCATCGCCACGTTCAACGAGACCGAATTCGATGAGGATTGGGAGCCCGAGAACGGCACCCTGGTCCGTCCGACCGCCACCTGGACGTACCTGGTGCACGACAACCCGTTCGGCTCCGAGCTCGACCGGTTGATCGCCTCGATCGGTCGGCGGCTCAGCGGCGCGTCGCGCTGACCTGACCCACGGGGCCTCTGTCGTACCTCCGGGTAGGGCAGAGACCCCTCCTCGCGCCGTTTCGATCCCGGTTTGCGAGGGTAGTAGGGCTGGTCGGTCAAGGCGGAAGAGAGCAGACGATGGCACACGTGACGACGTCGGCGGGATGGGCGCGAGGGCGTACGAGGGCAGTGCGACGGTGAACCTGGACACGCGGGAACCGGTGGTCGAACGACTCGGTGTGCTGGAGACAGCCGCGCTGTTGCGGGAGCTGACCGCCGGCCTGATCAGCCTGACCGATTTCGATGAGGCGCTGCTGGCGCTGGTCCGGGTCACCCGGGACGCGGTGGCCGGGGTGCGCTGGTGTGGGTTCACCGCGCTGCGCGCCGGCGAGCCGGCCAGCCTGGCCACCTCCGACGATCGGCTGGCCGGCCTCGACGACCTGCGTCACGGGCCCGACACGCCGGCCATGAGCGCGATCCGACGCCGCGAGATGATCCTCGCGGTCGACCTGGCCGGCGAGCCACGGTGGCCGACCTGGACGCCGCGCGCCCGTGACCTCGGCGTCCGAGGGGTGATCTCCGCGCCGGTGGACATCGACGACCAGGTCATCGGGGCGATCAACCTGTACGCCGCCGCGCCCGACGTGCTCACCCCACAGCACCAACTCACCGCGATGCTGCTCGCCGAACACGCCGGTCTGCTGCTGGCCGCCGTCCGGGACCGGGGCCGCCAGCAGGCGCTTGCCGGTGAGCGGGACGCCTCGCTCCTGCACGAGGGTGTCGTCGGCCAGGCGATCGGAGTGATCATGACGCAGCGGGGGTGCCCGGCTGCCGAGGCCCTGGACGTGCTGCGTACCGCCGCCTCGTCGCTGGACATACCGCTGCGCGAGGTCGCCGAACGCCTCGTGCGGACAGTCTCCCGCCCCCGCGAGAGCTGACCGTCGACCGGCACGGGTGGATGCCCGTTCTCCCGGTCGGCGGCGAGTCGGGCGGCATCGTTTCACCTCTCGGGCGCTCGGGTAGCACTCTGGTACTGGTGGACTGCGCCTGACCCTGGGGAGGACCGATGCAGAGCCGGCTGCGGGTGCAGGGGCACCCCATCCAACCGATGTTGGTGACGTTCCCGCTCGGGCTCTTCGTCAGCGCCACGGTCTTCGACCTCACCGATGTCGCCGGCGGGCCGGTCTTCCTCGGCGAGGTCGGCTACTGGACCGGCGTCGCCGCCCTCTTCGCCGCCGCCATGACGGCCATCGCGGGCATGGTCGACCTGTGGGACGTGCCGGTCGACGGCACCCGCCGTACCGCCATCGCCTTCAACCTGGTGAACGCGGCCATGGCAGGGCTGTTCCTGATCACCAGCCTGGTCCGCGCCCACTCGCCGGATCGTGGCGCGACGGCCGCGATCCTGTCCACCGAGCTGGTGGCGCTGACCGCCGGCGGGGTCGGCGTGTACCTGGGCGCGCGGCTCATGCGCCAGTTCGACGGGGGTCGCGTCGAGACCGGCAGCCTGGACACTCTCGGCGGTGGCACGGTCGAGGTCGTCCGCCCCCGCCCGTGATCGGCTCGGTCTTTGCGTGATCGACTCGGTTTCCGGAAAGTCGGGGCGTTGGCGGCTCGGTGACCGGACGGCTTCCAGGAACGCGAGTCGATCAAGCGCCGGGTAAATGGATTGCCGCTCGGGTGGCGTGCCGGCGAGGCTGATCGCCGTGACTGACGCGCGTACCGCCGAGGACCTGATCGCGGAGGCCGCCGCCGCGCCCGTCGACGGGTGGGGTTTCGACTGGCTGGCCGGCCGGGCCACCGAAGAGCGTCCACCGTGGGGGTACGCCCGGCTCGTCGCCGACCGGATGGGTCGCGCCGCCGCCGCGCTGGACGTGGACACCGGCGGGGGCGAGGTGCTTGCCGAGATCCCGTACCTGCCGAAGGTGCTGGTGGCCACCGAGGCGTGGCCGCCGAACGTCCTGGTGGCACGACGGAACCTGCACCCGCTCGGCACGACGGTGGTGGCGGTCGCGCCGGACTCGGCGCTGCCCTTCGGCGACGACTCGTTCGACCTGGTGGTGAGCCGGCACCCGGTACGCACCGACTGGGCGGACACGGCCCGGGTGCTGCGCCCCGGGGGGACGTACCTGTCACAGCAGATCGGGCCGGGCACCATGCGGGAGCTGAGCGAGGCGATCCTCGGCCCGCTGCCACCCTCGGACGCCCGGCACCCCGAGGAGGCGGTCGCTTCCGCTGAGTCGGCGGGCCTGCGCGTGGTCGATCTACGCCGGGCCACACTGCGCGCGACGTTCCACGACATCGGCGCGGTGGTCTGGTTCCTGCGCAAAGTGGTCTGGACCGTGCCGGGCTTCGACGTGGACCACCACTGCGTGCCGCTCCTCGCCCTGCACCGCCGCATCGTCGAGCAGGGCCCCTTCGTAGCCCACGCCCAACGCTTCCTCATCGAAGCAACCCACCCCTAGCTCCACCCCGGGACGCCCGCGCCCCCACCCCGCGCCCCGAGCCCGCGCCCCGACCCCGCGCCCCGCGCCCCGCCCTCCCCCCCCCGCCCGGCCCGGCACCCCGACCCCGACCCCGGCACCCCCGCCCTCCCGCCGGACCCCGCGCCCCGACCCCCGCCTGCGCCCCCGTACCTCCCGCCGATCTTGCACATACTGTCGACGTTATGCCCCATCGACACCTTTAGTCGCCACAGAAACCGCAAGATCGACGAGAAGGGGACGGGGCAGTCGAGGGCGGGGACAGGTGCGGGTGCGGGTGCGGCATCGCCGGGGCGGCGCCTCTCCGCCGCCTGCCGATCATGGACTTGTGGTGGACGATATGCACTTGCTCGCGACCTTCGTTCCCACCACGCCTCCATGATCGGCCGGGGGCGTGGCGTGGTGGCGGCATCGCCTGGGACGGCACCCTCCGCCGCCTGCCGATCATGGACTTGTGGTGGGCGTTATGCGCCCTTTTTGGACCCTTCGTTCCCACCACAACTCCATGATCGACGGGTCGGGGCCGGGCCGGGTCGGGTCGGGGCCGGGCCGGGCCGGGGCCGGGGCCGGGCCGGGCGGTCCGGGGTCGGGGTCGGGGTCGGGCGGGGTGCAGGCCGGGGCCGGGGTGGGGCCGGGGGCCGGGGTGGGGCCGGGGGCAGAGGCGGGGCCGGGGGCGGGGGACGGGTTAGTGGGGGTGGGAGTTGTGGTGGGCGGCCAGGATGTCGGCGCCGAAGTCGCTGGCGGGGCGGCGGAGCACGGTGTGCGCGTGGTTGCCGTCGTCGCTGGTGTTGTCGTACTCGATCAGCAGGTTGTCGCCCTGCACCCGGTAGTAGTGGCGCTGCCCCGGGTTGGTCGGCCCGGCCCAGGCGAAGTGCAGCGGGCCGCCGGCGAGGCGGGTCGCCTCGCGTACGGCCAGTTCGGTCGGTAGCCGGTCCAGGTAGAGCGCGACGACCTGGTCGAGCAGCGCCCGGCCGGTGGGGCTGAGTCGGTCGGCCGGTACGCCGAGGGGTTCGAGTGGCCCGTCGACGCGGGGGCGGGTGGCGCTGATGATGTCCGTCGGGGCCTCGTCGGCGATGATCGCGGCGGCCCGTCCGGCGGGGCCCAGGGCGTCCAGCAGGGCGCGGCCCAGGTCCTCTTCGACGCCGAGCGGTCGGGAGACGGGCCGTCCGGCGTACCGCACCGCGGCCGGATTGGCGCCGAAGAAGACCGGGGCGGGGGAGACCTGGTCGTCCACGACGGTCATGGTCACCGACAGGTGGTGCCCTTCGAGCCGCCACGCCCAGCGGTCGTCGCGCGCCGGGTCGCCGAACACGGCGATCCAGTAGTCGCCGCTGTGCCGCCCGCGACGCCACCCCTCGGCCCGGTCCAGGACCTCCTCCAGCGCGATGATCGCCATGGCCTGGGCGTACGCCGATGGGCTGAGGGCGGTGGCCAGCAGCCGGTGCGCGGCCTTGCGCCCGGCGACGTCCAGCGCGGCGAGGCAGACGCCGGGGCGCGGGCGCGGCCGGTACTCCAGCCAGCGCCGGGCCGGCTCGTCGTCGAAGGGGTACACGGCGTCGGCGCGGGTCGCGGGGGCGAGCGCGGTCAGCAGGGCGCTGCCGGCGGCACGCATCTGCTCGGGCAGGGGATCTTCCACCGCCCCTGTATACCGTCAGTCGGCCTGCAGCAGCCGCACCATGTCCGGCAGGTCGAAGAACTGCGCGGTCTCCAGGGCGGAGGGATTGCCGTACGCCGGGTCGGCTCCGGCGGCGAGGAGCGCGCGGACCGCGTCGGCGCTGCTGCGAAAGACCGCGGCGGCCAGGGCGCTCTGACCCCGGTCGTTGGTACGGGTGTGGTCCGCGCCCCGGGCCAGCAACGCGGCCACCGTGTCGGGCTGGGAGTGGTAGGCGGCCAGGATCAGCAGGGTGTCGCCCTTGTCGTTGGTGAGGTTGACCGGCAGGCCGGCGTCGACCTGGGCGGCCAGTTCGTCGGCGGCGCCCGCGCGGGCCAGGTCGAACATCCGGTGCGCGAATGCCAGGGTCTCGGCGTCGAGGTCGTCGGTCACCGGTCCAGGCTAGGGCGCGGCGGAGGACTCCGCACCCGCGCCGGCCATCTCGGCATGTGGAATTACCTACTAAACCTATAGGCTTTGCCGTCTAGAGTACGGGGGCACCCCACGCACCGACCCGCGAGGAACCACCGATGACCCACGATCGCCCGGACACCGACCTGCTCGCCGTCGCCGCCCGCTGGGCCGACCCGGGCGGCTGGCCGGTGACGCTGCGCTTTGATCCCAGCGAACGCTGGTACGCCCGGCTCGCCACCGCAGACGACCACGAGGTGTGGGCGCTGAGCTGGCTGCCCGGCCAGGGCACCGACCTGCACGACCACGGCGGCTCCGCCGGCGCGTTCCGGGTGGTCGCCGGCGCCCTCACCGAGGAGACGGTCAGCCGGGGACGGCTGCTGCCCCGCGTGCTGCCCGCCGGTACCGGCCGTCGCTTCGGCGCTCGCCACGTCCACCAGGTCACCAACCGCGGCGCGGACCCGGCGGTCAGCGTGCACGTCTACCGGCCGGCGTTGCGCCGGATGACCCGCTACGACCTCTTCGACGGGCGGCTGCGCGCCGCCGAGGTCGCCGAGGCCGGCCGGTCCTGGTGAATCGCTCCGACCCTCTCGTTCCCGGAAGGATTCGATAATGCAGCTCACCGCCGAGCAGTGTCCGGCGCCCGTGCCCCCGCCGGGCTCCCGGGGCATCGACGAGATCCTGGCGGCCGCGCGTGCCCGGCTCGACCGGCTGGACCCGGAGCGGGCGCACCTCGCCTACCGGGCCGGGGCACTGCTGGTCGACATCCGGCCGGCGGCCCAGCGCGCCGCGCACGGCGTCGTGCCCGGCGCGCTCACGATCGAGCGCAATGTGCTGGAGTGGCGCTTCGACCCGCGCTGCCCGGCCCGACTGCCCGAGGCCGTCGACTACGACGTGCCGGTGGTGATCCTCTGCCAGGAGGGCTACACGTCGTCACTGGCCGCCGCCGCGTTGCAGGACATCGGCCTGCATCGGGCCACCGACGTCGACGGCGGGTTCGCCGCCTGGCGCATCGCCGGCCTGCCGGCGCTCGGTCCGACCCCCCTGCACCGCGTAACCCCCCTCGCGCCCCCGGTCACCGCCGGCTGGGCGCGCCGCTGACCCCCACGCCGCACCGGGCGTGGCGGGCGTACCGCCATCAGGAGGCACGATGTCCGTCGTCGCGATCCCCACCCGTCCCTACTCGCCGGGTCACCCGGGACGGGCCGTCGGCCGCCCGCGCACCGGCCCCACCCTGACCATCACCCTCGATCTGGCCCCCGGTCCGATGAGCCCCCGGCTGGCCCGGCTGGTGCAGCTGCTCGGCGAGCTGGCCGAGGCCGGCGAGGGTCGGCTGGGCCCCGCCGACGACGTACCGCAGACGCCGCGACCGCTCGCGCGCCCCACCGTCGTCGAGGCGTCCGCGGTGGCCGACGCCGCCGACGTCCGCATCCTGGCCGGCTCGCGGACCGTCCGGCACGGCGACCGGGTGGTCGCCCTCACCCGCATCGAGTACGACCTGCTGCTCTTTCTCGCCGAGCGCCCGCACCGGGTCTTCACCCGCCTGCAGCTGCTGTCGAACGTCTGGGGCTACGAGCACGCGGTGGCCCGGACCGTGGACGTGCACGTCCGGCGGCTGCGCGCCAAGCTCGACGGCGCGGAGGTGGTCACCACCGTCTACGGGGTGGGTTACCGGCTGGGCGACGAGGCGCGGATCAGCGTGGACCACACCCGCTGAGCGGGCCGGGTGGCCGGCCGGGGCGTGGTGGCATCCGCATGGTGAACAGGACGGGGACCCCCGTAACCAGGCACCCGGGTGGCTCTGCTGTAATCATCTGGCTTCGTACGCAGAGCGAGCGTCTGGCTCCGATGCGTTCGTCGATTGTCACATTCATGCAACGCCGCCGCCTCTTGACCCTCGCCCGGACGCCGGGAAGCATCGATGAAGCGGCGTCCCGGGCCGTGGGGAGATACCCGGACCAGCCCAAGGAGGACCATGTCGGTCAGCCCCGCCTCGTCGCGCGCCGGATGGCATACGTCCCAGCCCGCGGTGCCCGGTCGACCTCCCGGCGGTCAACGCCGCCCGGCGAACACCGCCGCGCCCGTGCTCACCGTGACGCTGTCCATCCCGCTGACTTGCGAGGAGTCGCTGACGCCGCCGGCCCTGCGGCTGCTCGAAGCCGCGCGTGAGCTGCTCGAACGCGGCGAGGGCGTGGTCACCAGCTCCGTTCCGGCCGAGCGCCGCGCCGACGGTGTGCCGGCCAACCGGTCACCCGTGTGGGCCCTCACCCCGACGATCCCCGCCCTGCACATCCTCGCGTCGTCCCGGTCGGTGCTGCGCGACGACGAGCCGGTGCCCCTGACCCGGTTGGAGTTCGACCTGCTGCTGCACCTCGTCGCACACCCCCGCCGCGTCTTCACCCGGCTGCAACTGCTCAACGCCGTGTGGGGCTACGAGCACGCCGGGGTACGCACCGTCGACGTGCACGTGCGCCGGCTGCGCGGCAAGGTCGGCGTCGACGTACCCCTGGTCACCACGGTCTACGGCGTGGGCTACCGGCTGGCCGACGACGCGCGCGTCACCGTCGACCGCACCGGCTGACCGCCACCACCGCTCGCCGCTTCCAGGCGGGGCAGGATGGACCGGTGCGCATCCGTCCCATCTCGCCCGACCTGCTCGTCGCCGAACTGACCGGCCGCCTCGCCGACGCCTCGGCCACCGTCGAGCCCGCCCGGCTGCGCGTCGCCGTCGACGGCGCTCCCGCCGCCGGCCCGGACGAGCTGGCCGCCGCGCTTGTCGACCCGGTGCGCGCCCGGGGTCGTCCGGTCCTGCACGTACGCGCCGACGACTTCCTCCGGCCCGCGTCGCTGCGCTTCGAACTCGGCCGCACCAACCCGGACGCCTACTACGAGGGCTGGCTCGACGAGGCGGGCCTGCGCCGTGAGGTGCTCGACCCGGCCGGCCCCGGCGGCGAAGGGCGGGTGCTGCCGTCGCTGTGGGACCCGGTCGCCGACCGGGCCAGCCGCGCCGCGTACGTCGACCTGCCGCCGGGCGGCGTGGTCCTGGTCAGCGGTGCGCTCCTGCTCGGCGGAGCGTTGCCGTTCGACGTGACCGTCCACCTTCAGGTGTCGACGGCGGCCCTGCGCCGCCGGACCGATCCGGCCCGGGGGTGGACCCTGCCGGCCTTCGACCGTTACGCCGACGAGGTGGTTCCCGCCAGCTTCGCCGACGTGGTCGTACGCGCCGACGACCCCCGCCATCCCGCGCTCGTCGAAGCTGCCGGCGAGGACTGAAATTGGCTCGTTTGCGGGCCGTGTCCGGCGGGTACTCGCCCGGCTCACAGAGCGTGGGTGATCGCCCGCGTACCGCATGCGACCGCTACCCGGGGCACCACGCCGCCGGACCCGGTTCACGGGAACCACAGGCCAGGAAAGGCAGGCAGCGATGCTCGTCCACGACACGGTCGACACCGGCCGCTCCCAGACGGAGATCGACCAGATCCGGCAGTCCCTGCAGGCGCGCTACGACGACCTGACGGCGGAGTACGACCACGCCGTCCTGCAGAGTCAGGTGCTGCGTCTGGTGGAGGTCGGCGACACCGCCGGCGACGACCAGGCCGACAGCGGCACCAAGACGGCCGAGCGGGACACCGCCCAGTCGCTCCTGCGGACGATCCTCGACCGACGCGCCCAGTACGAGCACGCTCTGGGCCGCCTCGCCGAGGGCACGTACGGCTGGTGCGAGGGCTGCAAGGCGGCGATCCCGGTCGAGCGGCTGGAGATCTTCCCGGCCGCCACCACCTGTGTCACCTGCAAGCAGACCCGCGAACGGCGGGCGGCCTGACCGACGGCGGCGGTTGCCGGTCGGTCCGCGACACGATGGACTCCACCCATGGGTGACATTCTGGTGGGCACCGCGTCCTGGACCGACCGCACGCTGCTCGACTCGGGCTGGTATCCCCAGACGGCGGACAACCCTGAGAAACGCCTCGCGTACTACGCCCGGCAGTTCCCGCTGGTCGAGGTGGACGCGACCTACTACTCGCCGCCGGCCGAGTCGACCGCGCGGCTCTGGGTCGACCGCACGCCGGCCGGATTCACGTTCAACATCAAGGCGTTCAGCCTGCTGACCGGCCATCCCACCCGGGTCAACGCGCTCTACAAGGACCTGCGACCGGAGACCGACAAGAAGAACATCTACCCCGACGACCTGCCGGCGCAGGCGTACGAGGAGGTGTGGACGCGCTTCCTGTCCGCGCTGGACCCTCTCGTGGAGGCGGGCAAGCTGGGCGCGCTGCTGTTCCAGTTCCCGCCCTGGTTCACGATCAAGCGGGCCAACAAGCAGTACCTGCTGGAGGTGGCGAAGCGCTGCGCCCCGCTGCTACCGGTCTACGAGTTCCGGCACGCCTCCTGGTTCGACGGCGACAACGCCGACGAGACGCTGACGTTCCTGCGCGAGCACGATCTGTCGTACGTCTGCGTGGACATGCCCCAGGGGCACCGCTCGTCGGTGCCCCCGATCCTGGCCGCCACCGGGCACCTGGCCGTGATGCGCTTTCACGGCCACAGTGACAAGTGGACCAGCAAGGACATCCACGAGAAGTTCGGCTACCACTACTCCAAGCGGGAGCTCAAGGACTGGGCCCCCAAGCTGCGTGAGCTGGCCGACTCCGCCGGCCAGACCCACGTCCTCATGAACAATTGTTACCGCGACTACGCGCAGACGAACGCGACAACACTCATTGGCTTACTGAGCGGGTAGGACCTGCGTGCCTCCGCCAAGCTGTTCGCGCCTCGGATCGGGGACGTGGCGAGCAGGCTCGCCGTGACCGAGCCGCCTCGTTCCTCAGCCGCTTAGCGCCACACGCCAGCATGACCTGCGTCATTGAGCTGCGGGCGCTGGCCGCGAAGCGTCTAACCGCCCCCGACCGTCCGTCTGACCCAGTCGAGGTAGGCGGCCGAGCCGTGAAGGACAGGCACGGCGGTGACCTGCGGGTTATCCCACGGGTGGGCGTCAATCAGGTACGCCTCCAGCTGTGGGTACCGGTCGGCTGTGGTGTACAGCAGCACCGGCCACTCCTCGCCGTTGCCCTGCTCGCCGAGGTGCCAGAACACGCCGGTGACCGGACCTGTCACCTGCGCGCCTGCGGCCAGGCGTGCGGCTGTTGCTCCTTCGGCTAGCTGCACTGCCGCCTCGCGGGTGGGCGCGGCTGTGGACACCTGCACGTAGTCGCTCACCGGCACAGGCTAGCGGGGTGGGTGTCCGCGGACAGGTGCGGACAAGGCGGCGGATAGCCGCTATCGCCCGACTGGCGAACGGTTCGCCAGGATCGATCCTCGGCCTCATGCGGGGATGGCGGTGCTGTCCTTCCCGCCGCGCCGGCTCTCGGAGTCCCAAGCTCTTCCAGAATCAGGCCACCTGGGACCGACAGCGCGGACGGGGGTGATCCCTCACGACGCTGCGGACTTCGGACGCGGACCACCCTGCGTGCTGGCGGGGGCGGTCATTGGGCCATCTCCTACCGCGACCACGCCCAGCAGAGCGGGCAGCAGTTGGAGGCCCTCCTGGCTGGTTGAACGCGAAGAGGATCGGCGGGATCAGAGTGGTGCAGCGTGACGGCCGCGCTGCCCAGCGGTACCGTCGGAGGCGGTGGCCCCGCTGGTGTAGAGGCCGGCGGTGCCGCCGCCCAGTCCTCTACCTGGGAGCGGCCATGACCGAGCCAACGTCCTTCGGTTCCCGCCTACGCGCCCACCGCGAACGAGCCGGCAAGACTCGCGTTGTCCTCGGTGGTCTCGTCGGTCGCAGCGCCGACTGGGTCAAGGCGCTGGAATCCGGCCGCCTGCTCACACCCCGGCTGCCGATGCTGCTGCGCCTGGCGGAAGTTCTCGATCTCTCGGACCTGGCCGAGTTGACCGGCGACCAGTCCCTACCGGTCGCGTCGGTGACTCGGGCGGGTCATCCGGCCTTGAACGGCGTCGCGGCCGCCATGCAGCGCACGACCGTCGCCGGGGGCGAACCGACGACCGTGGACGTCCTGCGTGGCCTGGTCGACCAGGCGTGGAAGCTGTGGCACCGGTCCACTACCGAACGGACCGCCGTCGCCGCGGTGTTGCCTGGGCTGCTCGACGACGTCCGCCGATCGGCGAAACGACTCGGCGGCACTGAGCGGCGGGCTGCGCTGGCTGAGTTGGCCCGCGTCTACCACCTGGCTCAGCTGTTCCTCGCCCACCAGCCCTATCCGGAGCTGGTGTGGCTGGCTGCCGACCGGGCTATGAGCGCCGCACAGGACGCCGACGACCCGAACGCGATCGCGGCGGCCGCGTGGTACTACGCACACGTGTACCGCTCGGCGAACCAGGTCGACGCGGCCGAGATGGTGCTGGTCGACGCGGAACGGCTCGTCGACAGGGAGGTGGGCACCGAGCAGTACGCACGGTGGGCGCAGCTTCAACTGGGCCGTGCGCTCGGCCACGCGAAGGCCGGTCGGGACGGGCAGGCGTGGCGTGCCTGGGACGCCGCTGACGCTGCCGCTAGCCGTCTAGGGGCAGGCTATGTCCACCCGTGGCTCATGTTCGGCCCTGCCGCCTGCTCCGCGTACGCGGTGACGCTGGAGACGGACCTGTGCCGCGCCGGGGAGGCAGTGCGACGTGCCGACTCGACGAACTACTCCGCGCTGCCGTCGCGTACCCGTCGAGCTGGCCACCTGATCGAGGCCGCCCGGGCTCACCTGCTGCGCCGCGAGGAAGTTGCTGCTGTGCACCTGCTCGGTCGCGCGCTCCGCGAGAGCGTCGACACCGTCCGACACAACCCGTACTCGCGGACCGCCGCCTTCGAGCTGTCCTCGCGTCCCGGGACGGTAGGGGAGGACGCGCGGGAGCTGGCCCTCGCTATTGGCGTGGAGGGGTAACCGTGCCAGGGGGATAGTCCGTCCCCATCGCGTTGCGTGGTCGTACATAGCGTCCCTGGTTACCGAGTTGGGCGCGGATTGACTGCGACGTCGTCGTGCCCTCGATCTGGGGAGGCGACATGGTGCACATCGTCCAACGGCTGCGGCGGCTACTCACGCCCACCCCACCACCCGTCCTGCCCGGCACCGGCCAGCGCATCCAGGCAGCCGAGCAGGCGAAGGCCAAGCAGCGGCTCCTGGCCCACGCTCGAACCGTCGCTCAGGCGCATCGCCGTGCGGGCGGCAATGACGGGACGGCCCGGTGACCGCCCGCAGGTATCCCCCTGCCGGCACCCGGGTGTCGGTGCGGCCCACCGAGTGGCAGCCCAGTCCCGGCATCGAGGGCCAGACCTCTCACGACATCGTCATCGTGTCCGTCCACGACTCCCACGACCCCCGCTTCGCCTGGGTGTACGGGCACGGCCCGGAGTGCAGTTGGCCCACGGCGGACTGCACCACACCGTTCTGCTGGGAGCTGCTGGTCAGCGTCGACGTGCTGGCCGCCACCGTCGCTGAGCGTCCGTGAACGCCGACCTCAACCCCGGGGCCCCGCTCGCGTTTCGCTGGTGGCGGACCATCATTGCGCACCGTCCCGTGGACGGCCGCTGTCCCCACTGCCGCACCCGGGGGCGGTGTTGGCTGTGGGCGGACGCGTTCGGCCAGTTGGTTGCCCACGACCTGTGGCACCTCGGACCACCCCTCGCCGACGACCTGCCGAACACAGGGAGGATGGATATGGACGAGCTCACGTTCGTAGGGCCGAACCAGTGTGACGCCTCCGGCCCGAACTGCGTCGAGGTGGCTATCGACGCCGACCTCAACCGGATCGTCCGCAGCTCGCAGCGGCCCAGCCAGCAAATCGTCGTCGACAAGGACGCGTGGGCGGCGTTCGTCGCTTCCATACGAGCAGGCCAGACCTGTTGAACCCGCCCGTCTCACCCGATCCGGGTGGGGCCGGCTCACCCGCTCGCCCGGCAGGGTGGGCACGGTGGTTACGGCCGCCCGACGGCCGGAGACGACACGGAGGTGACGGGGAATGACGGTTCGACTGGTGACGGATCGACGGCGCGGTGCCGTCCTGCACGTGGTCGGCACGGCGGAAAACGCCCGACGCGCCCCGCAGGGCAGCCCGGTACGCGCCCGGCGCGGTCCCGTGGGACCGCCGCGACGTACCGACGAGCGACGCTGGGAAGCCACGGAACGGGGGTCGACCGATGCCTGACGCGATGATCTCCGCGTTCGAGAGTTCGCTGGACAAGACCAATCTGATCCTCAAGGACATCGAGGACGCGTACGGGTGGCCCAAGGAGCGGCGCAACCAGTCGTACGCGGCGCTGCGCACGGTGCTGCACCTGCTGCGGGACCGGTTGCCGGTGAACGAGAGCGTCGAGTTCGCCCAGCAGTTGCCCGTGCTGGTCCGGGGGATCTACTTCGACGGCTGGAACCCGTCGGACGTGCCGATCAAGCTCAACCGCGACGACTTTCTCTACGAGGTCCGCCAGGGCTTCCCGTACGACGCCGAGGGCGGCGCGGAGCGGGTGACGCAGGTGGTGCTCGACACCCTGCGCCGGCACGTCACCCAGGGCGAGTGGCAGGACGTGAAGGACACCATGCCCAAGGATCTCGCCATGATGCTGCCCTGAGACGGGCCTATGGAGCGGCGCTGTCCGGCGGGGACGGCACCCGGGACACCGGGTGGCCGGCCCCGCGGGCCAGCGCCGCGAACGCGACGGCGTCGGTGACCGCGGCGCCGCCGGGGTCGTTGTTGAAATAGACGTACGCCGGCTCGTCCGCGTCGAACGCGTCGGCGAGCCGGCGGACCCACGAGCCGAGCGCGGTACGCCCGTAGTGCGGCCACGGCCGGGCCCGCCCCTCGTGCAGCCGCAGGTAGCCGAAGTCGGTGGTTCGCCAGCGCGGGGCCACCGGTCGACCGAGGCGATCCGCCCACACCAGCGCCGCCCGCCGCCGTTCCAGGACGGCCCGGGTGGCGTCGGTCCACCACGACGGGTGCCGGGGCTCCACCGCCACCCGTACGTCCTGCGGGAACAGCCGCAGCGTCGCGTCGAGCGCCTCGACGTCCGCCCGCAGGTTCGGTGGCAGTTGCAGCAGCACCGGGCCGAGTCGGTCGCCGAGGGCGGTGGCCCGGCCGAGGAACCGTGCCACGGGCTCGGCCGGCTCCCGCAGACGTTTGATGTGGGTGAGGTAGCGGCTCATCTTGACCGCCACGCAGAAGTCGGCCGGAGTCCGTTCCCGCCACGCCGCGAACGTCTCGCGTTCCGGCAGTCGGTAGAACGCGTTGTTGACCTCGACGGTGGCGAAGCCCGACGCGAAGTGCTCCAACCAGAGACGCTGCGGCAGCCCCTGCGGGTAGAAGCGGCCCCGCCAGTCCCGGTACTGCCAGCCCGACGTGCCCACCAGGATCACCGCCCCATCCTGGCACTCTCCGCCGCCGCCCGCGAACCGACCGTGTCGTCCCGGTTCGGCGTCTACGGTGTGGGTTAGAGAAGATCGCGCGTGGGGTACCACCCGCAGCACGACGGACCCCGGCGTACGGCGGGGCGGCACACCCGAGGGAGTACCGATGGCACTCAACGACGATGACATGCAGACCACGGGCGGCGGCGGCCTGGAGGGTCCGGCCGACGGCGGTGCGACCCCGGGTCACCAGGATGGTGGCGCGGACGGTGGCGCGGAGGGTCCGGCCGACGGCGGTGCGACCCCGGGTCACCAGGATGGTGGCGCCGATGGTGGCGCGGAGGGTCCGGCCGACGGTGGCGCGACCCCGGGTCACCAGGACGGTGGCGCTGACGGCAGCGCCCGGTAGCGGCACGTCATGACGTACCTCGACCCGCCGGGCGGCCACGGCCGCCCGGCGGTTTCGTCCGTGGCCCCCGACCGCGTACCCGCCGCGACGAGCGCCGTCGCCGCGCTGGCGCGCTGCGTCTCAGTCGAGCCCGCCAAGTTCGCCGCCGCGCACTGGGGCCACACCCCGCTGCTGTCCCGCGCCGCCGAGCTGCCCGACCCGGCCGGGTTCACCGACCTGTTCAGCCCGGACGATGCCGACGAGCTGCTCAGCCGGCGCGGTCTGCGTACCCCTTTCCTGCGCGTCGCCAAGGACGGACAGCTCGTGCCGGCGGCCCGCTGGACCGGCGGCGGCGGGGCCGGCGCCGAGATCGGCGACCAGGTGCTCGACGAGCGGATCCTCGAGCAGTACGCGGGTGGTGCCACCCTGGTGTTGCAGGGCCTGCACCGGATCTGGCCGCCGCTCGTGGACTTCGCCCGCGACCTGGGCCTCGCGCTGCGTCAGCCGTTGCAGGTCAACGCCTACCTCACCCCGGCGGGTAGCCAGGGCTTCGCCACCCACTACGACACCCACGACGTGTTCGTACTCCAGGTGGATGGCCGCAAGCACTGGCGGATCCACCCGCCGGTGCTGCCCGACCCGCTGGAGAAGCAGCCGTGGGGCGGCCGCGCCGACGAGGTCGGCGCCACCGGGCAGGGTTCCGCCGCGCTGGACGTGGTGCTCGCGCCCGGCGACGCGCTCTACCTGCCGCGCGGGTGGCTGCACAGCGCCCAGGCGCAGGAGGCCAGCTCGCTGCACCTGACCGTGGGCATCCGCGCGTTGACCCGCTACGCGCTCGTCGAGGAACTGCTCGCGCTGGCCGCCGAGGACCAGCGGCTACGGGCCAGCCTGCCGTTCGGCACCGACGTCGCTGACCCGGACGCCATCGAGCCGGAGCTGACCGAGACCGTGGAGGCGCTGCGCGACTGGCTGCTGCGGGCCGACCCGGGCGCGGTCGCCGCGCGGCTGCGCCAGCGCGCCTGGCCGGCGGCCCGCCCGGCACCGATCCGTCCACTCGCCCAGGCTGGCGCGCTGGCCACGCTGGACGCCGACTCCCGGCTCGTCCTGCGGCCGGGCCTGCGGTGGCAGCTCGCGCCGCACGGGGATGGCCAGGTGGCGCTCCGGCTGTTCGACCGCACGATCACGCTGCCCGCCGACTGCGAGCCGGCGACCCGCGCGCTGCTTGGCGGCGCCGCCGTCCGGGTCGGCGACCTACCGGGCCTGCCCGACGATGCCGACCGGGTCACCCTGGCCCGCCGCCTCCTGCGCGAAGCCGTCCTGATACCGGCCTGAGGGCGCTTCGGCCGGTTGATCGACTCGGTGTCCGGGATGTCGCGCTGTCCCGGCGGCACGGAAGGCCCGGTTTCCGGGAGACCGAGTCGATCATGCCGCGGACGCGGCCGCGCGGGCCGGGGCGTCGAGGGGTGCGTTCCGCGACCGGCGCGGTCAGCGGCCGAGCGCCAGCAGCAGCACTGTTGTGGCCAGTCCGGCGCCGAGCACCACCATGATCGGTCGAGGGCCGAGCATCGCGTGCCGGCGATCGGCTAGCGCCCGCGCCGGCGCGAGCCCCATCAGTGGCCCGAGCAGCGTCACCACCAGCGCCAGGACCGGCAGGCCGACAGCCAGGTCGCCGCCGTACCCGACGCCGAGCGCCCGCGCGGCGACGCCCAGCGCGTACCCGAGCACCGCGCCGCCCACCCCGCACAGCGCCAGCAGCGGGTTGACCGAGCCCGGCAGCTCACCCGGCTGCCCGGCCCGGTCCAGCAGGTCACGGACCCGGCCGAGCAGCAACGCCGGGTCGGCGGGGGCACTGCCGTTCGCCGGCACGGGCGGTCCGCCGATGCGACGGGCGCCCAGCCGGGCACGGGCCTGCTGCCACAGGTGCGCCACCTCGGCGTCCACCCGTTCCTGCTCCTCGCGGGCGTCGACCAGCTCCTGCTCGGCACGCCGCACCTCGGCGACGGCCTCGTCGACCGCCCGCTCGGCCGCGGCGCACTGCCGCTCGTACCAGGTGTGCGCCTCGGCGCGCTGCTCGCGCACCCGCGCGGTCAGCTCGGCGAGCCGTCGTAGCTGCGCCGTGTACGTCTCACTGGCCACCGGCTCGTTCATCGCGACGGTCCATACGGGATGATCACGTGACCGGTGCGGTGCACGGCCCGGTCGAAGAAGAGCCCGCGCCACGGGCGGGGATACCAGTCCGGGCCGCCGGTGCCCGGATAGAGCGACGCGCCCAGCTCGCCGCCGTGCGCGTCCAACGCCACCCAGGCCCCGATCTGGTCGGTACGGGCGGCGGGACCACCCAGGTCGGCGCGCATCCGTGCCACGCCCCGCCACCAGGCCAGCACGTGGGTACGCCGCTCCGGTCCGTCGTGCAGGATCCGGCGCAACTGCTCCAGGCCCGTGCGCCGGCCCGTGCGCGCCGCGAGGGTGCCGGCCGCCGCGTCGACCGCGAACAGCAGCAGGTAGTGCGGGCTGCCCGCGCTGGACAACCCGTCGGCCGTCTCGGACATCAACTCGCCGACCGTCTCCTCGTCGTACCAGGCGGCGTCGTCGGCCAGGTCTTCGTAGAGCGCCCGGGCCATGCCGTCGGCGTCCGGGTCGAGGCAGGCGATCGAGAAGCGGGCGGTGCCCGGCGGGTGCTGGCGCGCCAGTGACCGGGCCGCCGCGTCCAGCACCGCGCACGCCTCGTCCACCCGCGTGCCGAGCACCGCCAGGTTGCGCCCGGGCGCGCGGGGCAGCCGCAGCGACGCCGAACGCGCCTGCACGTCGATGATCTCGCCCAGCAGGGCCACCGGGTTGCGCGGCGCGCGGCCGTCCGCCGGGGCTTCGAGGGCCCGGAAGTCGGGGGCATCGGTGAGCTGGGGGATCGCGTCACCGTCGAAGAGCCGCGCCGGGGCCGCGTCCGGCGGGCGCATCCGCCACAGGCGGTGCTGCAGGCCGCTCCACGTCTCCCAGTCGCTGGCGGCCGGGATCCGGGCGACCTCGTTGCCCTCGACCATGCCCGACTCGGCGTTGACCACCGCGTGCCAGCGGGGCAGTGACTGCGCGGCGTCGTTGCGTTCGGCGAGGATCCGCAACGCCTTGGGCAGCGCGATCCGTAGGGCGAACTGCGCCACCAGCGCGGGACGCCCCCACAGCGCCTCGATGCCCCGGACGTCCTGGGAGGCGAGCACCAGGTGGATGCCCTGCGACCGGCCGCGGCGGGCCAGGTCCTCCAGCAGGTCGGCGGCCTCCCGGGCCACCACGTCACGGCCGGCCAGCAGCATCTGGAACTCGTCGACCACCGCGACGATCCGCGGCCAGTGCCCGGTCGGGTCCACCGCGCGCAGCTCGGCGAGCTTGGTGACCTCGTGTTTCTTGGCCGCGTCGGCCCGCCGCCGCAGCTCCTCGGCGAGGAAGCGCAGCAGCGCCAGCCCGAACTCCCGGTCGGTGTTGACGTTGATCCCGACCAGGCGCATGTGCGGCAGCCAGCTCGGGTCACGCCGGCCCTGCGCGAACCGGGCGAAGGACACGCCCTCCTTGAAGTCCAGCAGATAGAACTCCAGCTCGGCGGGGGAGTAGCGGGCCGCCAGCGCGCCGATCCACGCGAAGATCAGGTTCGTCTTACCGGTGCCGGACGGCCCTCCGATGAGGGCGTGCGGCGGATAGTCGGCGAGCGTCAGGCGTACCGGCCGACCCTGCGGTCCCTCGCCGATCGGCACGGTCAGGCCGTCCGCCGAGTTCTCCCGCCACATCATCTCCGGCGGCGGCAACAGGTCGCCGAACGGTGTCGGCGGCGGGCCGGCGTTCACCTGGGCGGCGACCTCGCGGCAGGTCTCGGTGACCAGCGTCGCCGGCGGCGGCGGGTCCAGTCGCACCGACAGGCCAGACGGGCCGCCGATCCGGGCGCCCGACGCGTCCGCCACCACCCGCGTCACCGTCGGGTCGTCGGGCAGTGACACGCCACGGACCACCAGATGCACCCCGCAGGCCGCGCCGGCACGAACCACCCGGTCGAGCTGCCCGCGCTCGTGCCGGTTCAACTCGTCGCCGCCGAGCAGCACCGCCACCCGCCACGGCTCGGGGCGACGGCCGGTCGCCGAGGCCAGCTCCCGCAGGGACCCGTACTCGCCGGCCAGCACCGTCTCGTTGATCCGCCGGATCTGTTCGACCAGGTCGTCCAGGAGCGGGCCCAGTCCGCCGGGGCCGACGAAGGTGAGCAGCCCCGCCGTGACCAGGGGCGCGAATCCGGCCAGGCCCCCGCCGAGGTGCTCCGGGTCGTACCCGATCAGTCGTACCCCACCGGGGCCGGCGCGGCCGACGGCCCGCAGCAGCAGCGCGGACACCACGGCGTCGCAGCCGGCGCGGTCGTCGCCGGACAGGTGGACGTGCCCGGCGTCGAGCAGCGGCACCAGCGCGGGCACCGGCTCGGCGTCGTCGAGCCGGACCGTGCCGACCCGCAGCGCGCCGGGTGGCTCGGCCCGGCGCAGGGGCGTGGGCGTCCAGCCCGGCCAGTCGGCGCCGGCGCAGCCGGGCGCCTCCTGGCGGGCGGCGTCGGCGGCGTGGCGGGCCAGCTCCGCGATGCGGGTGGCGTGCCGGGCGTCGATCTCGGCGAGGCGGCGGTCGCGTTGGCCGCCCACCCGCTCGGGTACGCCGGCGGCGGCCCGGCGGACCCGGGCGAGCCGCTCGCGCCCGGCACTCAGGTCGGCCTGCGCGGCCGACAGCCGGGTACGGGTGGCGCCCAGCGCCTCGGCGAGGGAGTCCCGGACCCGGGCGGCGAGCTGCCCGCGCCGGTCAGCCATCGGAGCCCCGGCGAGCCGGCGCGTCCCGCCACGGGCTGCCCGTGCGCGGCGGCACGACCCCACCCGACGCCTGCCCACTCGCCGCGCCGGAAGGCGGACCACCGGTGTGCTTGTCGTCGCGGCGTGACGTCGGGCCCGTGTTCGGCTCGGCGGCGGCCTGCGGCGTTCCCGTGGGCAGGTCCCGGCCCAGCCGGGCGAGCAGCAGCCCGGCCGTCACCCCGGCGGCCACGGCCGAGTCGGCGGCGTGCGGCGGCTCCCCGGACGAGCGTGGCGGCGGCATCCGGCACACCCGGGTCAGCAACGTCTCCAGCACCGGCGGTGGCAGCCCGGGCAGCAGGTCCCGTACCCGGCCGTCCAGTTCCCCGCGAAGCCGGCCGAGGTCGCTGGCGCGGGGCGGGTGCCCCAGCAGCTCACCGGCCAGCTCGCGCAGCAACGGTGGCGCGAGCGCCGCCAAGCCGAGGCCCACGTCGGCCGGCGCGCGGCGAAGCTCGGTCCGCAGTCGGTCGCGGTCACCGGCGCGTACGCCGCCCACGACCCGGCGCAGCAGCTCCGCCGAGTCGCGTAGCCGCTCGTCGGGCTCGTCCGCGTCGGCGTCGCGCCCGCCGGTCAGCTCCGCCACCCGCACGGACCACCAGCGACGCATCCGTACCTGTTCGGGCCGCTCCGGCGCCACGGTGGTGGGCGCGGCCGGCGGCGCTTCGTCGTGACGCTGGTCGCGCTGCTGCGGCCGGGGCGCCGGGGCGCCGTCGGCGGCCAACCCGATCGCGACCAGGTACGCCGACAGCTGCTCCTGCGCCACCCGAAGCGCGTAGTTCGCGCTCTCGGCGTGCTCGGTGGCGGCGGACAGCTCGGGCACCCCCATCGGGTTGGCCGACTCCTGGCGGACCCAACGCAGCCGCTCGGCGGCCAGGCCGAACTTCTCCAGGGCCTGACCGAGCAGACCCACCGGGAACTCCTCGCTGGCCGCGCGGACCTGGCCGCCGATGTCCTCGATGATGGACATGTCGGCCTACAGGGTGGAGACGTAGAGCTGGGCCTGCTCCACCGCGACAAGTGTCGCGGCGAGACACTCCTCCAACTCCTGGCTGGCCTGTGTCAGCGAGGCCTGGGCCGCCTCGACCGTCTCGTGGCCGCTGCCCTCCAGCGCGCCGGCCAGGGTCTGTTGCGCCTCGGCCAGCTTCTCACCCGCCGCCTGGACGGCTGTCTGCCCGTCACCGATCTGTTGGAGGGCGACATCGATGGCAGCCTTCAGCTCGGCGACGCTCGCCACGGCGGAACCTCCTGGGGGCGGGGAGATCTCCATTAGAGCCTACCGGCGTTCCCGGGAGAACATCCGCCCTGGCGGTGTTGATGCCCGCCTGACCGTTAACCCCCGTGAAGTGCCGGGAGTCCGTTCTGTGGGAGTCCCAGTGCGAGAACCCTTCAGCTTTCGCGGAGCCAGCGGGGGCCGTACACCTCGGCGCCCAGGGCGGTGACCCGCTCGCGTAGCTCCCGGTCGGCGGTGACCACCAGCCGGCGGCGCTGCGGGGCCGCCCGCACCAGCTCGACCACCGTGTCGTCACCCGAGCCGGGGGCGGAGACCACTCGGACCTCGTCGATGCCGGGCACGTCCCGCGCCGCGCCCTCGACCACGAGCACCACGTCGACCGGTGCCGTCAACCGGGCGGACAGCCCCTCGGCGGCCACCGGCGCGAGGGCGTCCCGCAGGCGGGCGGCGGCCCCGGCCCGGTCCCGCCACCACCCGTTGGGGCGGGAGCCCACCACGTTGGCGCCGTCCACGATCAGCAGTGGGTTCTCCGTCATGCCGCCAGCCTGCCACCACCGGCCCGAACCGGCCGGACGCCACTCCACGGCGAGGTGCGACACCGCCTGCGGCGTTTGTCGGGCCGGGTGCCGGGTAGCCCCTGCCGACCGTGCCGCGCCCGACTGCGGAGGAGAGACAATATGGGACCCGGTGATCTCGGCTCCGACCCGTGGGACGAGTTCCTGGCTCGGTACTTCGGCCGGGGCGAGGGAGGACGCCGACCGCCGCACCGGGTCGACATCACCCGACTGATGACCGCCGACGCGCGGGAGATGCTGGCCGACGCGGCCCGTCGCGCCGCGCAGCGGCAGAGCAACGACCTGGACACCGACCACCTGCTCTGGGCCGCGCTGCAACGCGAACCGCTGCGCGACCTGGTTCGCCGGGCCGGCGCCGACCCGGACACCCTGCTCAACGCGCTCGGCGGCAAGGGCGACGGCGCGCCGCGCGGCGAGGTGCCGCCGAACCTGTCACTGACCCCGGCGGCCAAGCGGGCGCTGCTCGACGCCCACCAGCTGTCCCGGGCGATGGGCGCGAACTACATCGGCCCCGAGCACATCCTGATGGCCCTGCCGCTCAACCCCGAGTCGCCGGCCGGGCGGATGCTGGCCGCCGGACGGATCCAACCCGAGTCGTTGCAGGCCGCCAACGCCGAACGCGGCCCGATGAACGGACCGAAGCCGGACCGGGGTACGCCCACCCTCGACCAGTACGGCCAGGACCTCACCGACCTGGCCCGCAACGACCAGATCGACCCGGTGATCGGACGGGCCGACGAGATCGAGCAGGCCGTGGAGATCCTGTCCCGGCGGACCAAGAACAATCCGGTGCTGATCGGCGAGGCCGGTGTCGGCAAGACCGCCATCGTCGAGGGGTTGGCCGAGCGGATCTGCGACGGCGACGTGCCGCAGACCCTGCTGGGCAAGCGGGTCGTCCAACTCGACCTCGCCGGCCTGGTCGCCGGCACCCGTTACCGGGGTGACTTCGAGGAACGCCTCAAGAAGGTGATCGACGAGATCCGGGCGCACCGGGACGAGCTGATCATCTTCATGGACGAGATCCACACCCTGGTCGGCGCGGGTGGCGCGGGCAGCGAGGGCGGGATGGACGCGTCCAACATGCTCAAGCCCGCCCTGGCGCGGGGCGAGCTGCGGGTGATCGGCGCGACCACGCTTGACGAGTACCGCAAGAGCATCGAGAAGGACGCCGCGCTGGCCCGGCGCTTCCAGCCGGTGCTGGTGCCCGAGCCCAGCGTCGACGACACCATCGCCATCCTGCGCGGACTGCGGGACCGGTACGAGGCGCACCACCAGGTGCGCTTCACCGACGAGGCGCTGGTCACCGCCGCCGAGCTGTCCGACCGGTACGTCACCGACCGGTTCCTGCCGGACAAGGCCATCGACCTGATCGATCAGGCCGGCGCGCGCGTGCGGCTGCGCACCCGTACCCCGGCGTCCGACGTACGGGAGCTGGAACAGGAGCTCGACGACGTACGCCGCGACAAGGAGCAGGCCGTCACCGACGAGCAGTACGAGCGGGCCTCGGCGCTGCGCGACCGGATCGCCGAGCTGGAGGGGGACATCCGGCGGGCCAACGGCGAGGACGGCTCGTCGTCCTCGCAGGTGCCCGAGGTGGGTCCACAGGAGATCGCCGAGGTGGTCTCCCGGGCCACCGGTATCCCGGTCAGCCAGCTCACCGAGGAGGAACGCGACCGGCTGCTGCGCCTGGAGGGTCACCTGCACGAGAAGGTGGTCGGCCAGGACGACGCGGTCACCGCGGTGGCCGAGGCGGTCCGCCGCTCCCGGGCCGGGCTGGCCGACCCGGAGCGTCCGATGGGCAGCTTCCTGTTCCTCGGCCCCACCGGCGTCGGCAAGACCGAGCTGGCCCGGGCCCTGGCCGAGGCGCTGTTCGGCGAGGCGGACCGCATGGTCCGGGTGGACATGAGCGAGTTCCAGGAGCGGCACACGGTGAGCCGGCTGGTCGGCGCCCCACCCGGGTACGTCGGCTACGAGGAGGCCGGCCAGCTCACCGAGGCGGTACGGCGTCGCCCGTACGCGGTGGTGCTGCTCGACGAGATCGAGAAGGCGCACCCGGACGTGTTCAACATCCTGCTCCAGGTGCTCGACGACGGGCGGCTCACCGACAGTCAGGGCCGTACGGTGAACTTCAAGAACACCGTCCTGATCATGACGAGCAACCTCGGCTCCGAGCTGATCACCGGCACCCAGCGTGCCGTCGGCTTCGGCACCGGCGCGCCCGGCAGCGAGCAGGAGAACGACGAGCTGCGCGAGAGGTTGATGCGCCGCCTGCAGGAGAACTTCCGCCCGGAGTTCCTCAACCGCATCGACGAGATCATCATCTTCCGTCGGCTGGAGGCCGAGCAGTTGCGCGACATCACCGCGCTGCTGCTGGAGGAGACCCGCCGCCGGATGCACGCCCAGGACATCCAGGTCGAGTTCACCACCGCCGGGGTGGACTGGCTCGCCGAGCACGGCTACCAGCCGGAGTTCGGCGCCCGTCCGCTGCGCCGGGTGATCCAGCGCGAGGTCGACAACCACCTGTCCCGGATGCTGCTCGAGTCGGCGATCTCACCCGGCCAGAAGGTCGTCGTGGACGCCCGCGACGGGCAACTCACCTTCGACGTGACCGCGGGCGAGCGGGGCTACACCGCCGCCACGACAACACACCCACGATGAGCGGGTCGGCGGGACGCGAGGACCACGACGAGCCGCACGAGGACGCGGACGAGCACCCCGACCCGATCCTGGCGCCCCCGACCGCGAATCCACGCCGGACGCGGGTACCAGCCGAGGGCCTGCACCCCAAGACCGACCAGGACGACCCGGAGACGCGAGAGGAGACGTGATGGTACGCGACACGCGGCTCGACCCCGAGGTGGAAGTGCTCTGGGAGGACTTCCACGCCGAGGTCAACGTCCCGTCGGAGCAGCTGCGCACCTGGCTGTTGACCCGGGGATCGGGGGAGGAGTCGTTCAGCCCGAACCCGGACCTGGATCTGCCCCAGCCGGGGCGGGAGATCCTCAAGGTGCTCAACAAGCGCAAGGTCGACCTCACGCCGGAGGACATCGAGGTGATGCGCGAGGCGGTCGAGCGGATCCGCGAGCTGATGGACGCCAAGCCCCGGCGCGGCAACGCCGACGACGAGTGGCGGCACTCGTTGCTCGACCTCGGGCACGATCCGCTCGTGGAACGCTGAGCGCGGCCGTACGTGACGGCGCCGACCCGGTTCGGGTCGGCGCCGTCGTCGCGTCCTACTGGCCCTGGTCGGGCTCCAGGCTGCTGATGGTCAGCCCTGCCGCGTCGGCGGCGGCGTCGCGCTCGCCCCGGGTCTGATCCTCGCGGGTGAGCAGGTTGGCGTACTCGGTGACGTCGGCCGGGTCGGGCACCTCCGGGAGCCGGCGCAGGAACGCCTCCACCTGGCGGGTGGCGGCGGTGTGCGCGGCGGCGGCCTGGCGGAGCAGTTCGCGGTCGTCGGCGGGCGGGTAGAGATCGGTCATGTCCGCCAGATACCCGGACAGCGGCGGTTCGCACCGGCGGTGGCCCTCGTCTCGCCTCACCTCACCGGCCGGCGATACCGTCCAGGAGGGTGGTCAGGTTGTGGTCGAAGGTCTCCTCGGCGTCGAGGTGCGCGCCGTCGACGACGAGCCGGGCGATCGTGGGGTAGCGGCCCGTGTCGAGCATGCGCGTCAGGTAGGGGCCGAGGCTGGCCTGCCAGGCGCTCAACTCGGTGCCGGTGGCCCGGGCGGTACGTCGCTCGGTGACCTCCCGCCGCAGCGCTCCGATAATGAAGGCGTTGAGGGCGCCCAGGGCCCGCTGGAGATCGTCGACGTCGCGTACGGCGGGGGCCTGGCTGAGCGCCGCGGCCGTCGACTCGCCCACGGCGAGCGCGTGTGGCCCGAGCTGCGGTCGGCCGCCGAGCAGGTCGGAGAACCACTCGTGGTCGAGGGCGGCGGCGCGGGTCCGTCGCACGATGGCCAGCACGGTGGCACGCCACCCGGGGTGCGGGCCGCCCTCGGCGATCTCGGCGTAGACGGCGTCGACCATCAGGTCGAGCAGCTCTGACCGGTTGGTCACGTAGTCGTAGAGGCGCATCGGACCGACGCCGAGTTCCTTGGCGATCCGGCGGACCGACAGGCCGTCGAGGCCGTGCGCGTCGGCGAGCCGGATCGCCGTCTCGGCGATCTTCGCGCGGCTCAGCGGCACCGGCGTCGCCCGCGGGCGGGGCTCGGGCCGTTCCCACACGGGCACCACTTCGCTACCGTACGGTGTATCCACGCAATACAGTGTACGGTAAGGAGCATGACGATGCGACTGGCGATCGTGGGCGGCGGCCTCGGCGGGCTGACGTTGGCGCGGATCCTGCACCTGCACGGCATCGAGGCGGTCGTCCACGAACGCGAGGCGGACCGGGCCGCCCGTTCGCAGGGCGGGATGCTCGACCTGCACCCGGAGTCCGGGCAGCGCGCCCTCGCCGAGGCCGGCCTCGGCGAGGAGTTCCGGTCGTCGGCACGGCCCGAGGGCGAGGAGCACCGCATCCTCGACCCGGCCGGGCGTACGCTCGTGCACCACACCCCGCGCCCCGGCTCGTTCGACGGACGCCCGGAGATCGACCGCACCGTCCTGCGTCATCTTCTGCTCGACGCGCTCCCGTCCGACGCGGTCGCCTGGGATCATCGCCTCGTCGGGGCGACGCCGCGACCCGCCGGCGGTTTCCTGCTGACCTTCGACGGCGGTCGTCGCGTCGAGTGCGACATCCTCGTCGGCGCGGACGGCGCCCGCTCCGTCGTCCGACCGCTGCTGATCGACGCGCCACTGACGTACGTCTCCACCCACGTGGATCTCACCATCGGCGACGCCGACCGACGCCACCCGGATCTCGCCGAGATGGTCGGCCCCGGCAACCTGTGGTGCGTCGGCGTCAACCAGATCCTCGCCGCCCAGCGCCTCGGCGACGGCAGCATCCGGGTCGGGATCTCCCTCCGTGCCGAGGGCCGTGACCTGGACGCCTATCGCAGCAAGGATGCGCTACGGGCCCTCTTCGACGGCTGGGACGCGCGCCTCACCGCCCTCATCGACGCCGGCGACGACGCGCCGACGCCGCGCCGGGTCGAGGCGATGCCGGTCGGCGCGCGCTGGGTCCACCAGCCGGGAGTCACCCTGCTCGGTGACGCCGCGCACCTCATGCCCCCGGTCGGTGAGGGCGCCAACCAGGCCATGCTGGACGCCGCCGAACTCGCCCACGAACTCGTCGTTCACCCCGGCGACCCGGACGCGGCGATCCGGGCGTACGAGGAGGCGATGTTCGCCCGGGTCCAGCCGATCGCCGAGATGTGCGCACGGGTCCAGGCGATGATGCTGTCCCCGACGGCGGCCGACGATCTCGTCCGCTTCTTCACGCGGCGTCCCGCCGAGCCCGCCACGGCCTAGACCTCACGCCGCGCTGGGCTGCCGGACGCCGAAGGCCGGGTTGCGCACCAGCCAGTCCAGGTAGGTGGGGTGCGACGCCAGCGAGTCGGTGTACGCCGCCTTCGCCGTGGCCAGCAGCAGCTCCGCGTCGCGGGCGGCGGGCGACTCCGGATGCCACCCCAGCAGCCGTCGCCAGCGCAGCGGGACACCGGCCAACCGCCGGGTGACCAGACCGGCCACCGGCCGGAACGTCGCCTGGCACAAGGCCACCGCGACGCCCGCGTCCACCAGGTCGACGCAGCTGCGGATGTCGGTCTCGTACACCTTGCGCGGGGTGAAGCCGGCGCGGGCGCAGGCGGCGGCGAAACAGTCGCCGAAGCAGCCGTCGCCGGGCGCCGCCACCCACTGCTCGTGGCGCAGGTCAGCCAGGCGCACCTCGTCCCGGTCGGCGAGCGGGTGGCTCGCCGGCAGCAGGACCAGCACCGGATCGACAGCCACCTCCCGCCATCGCAACCCGAACTCGGCCGACGGGGTGGCGTCGCCGCAGACGCCGGTGAGGGCGAAGTCCAACCGTCCGCCGGCCACCAACTGCGCCAGCTCGTCCACCGACCATGAGGCGTACGTGGTGATCTGGGCCGGCGGCTCCTCGGCGGCGAGCCGGTGCACCAGCCGGCCCAGGATCGGGCTGTTCACGCCGCCGAGCCGGTAGCAGCGCGACACCTCGGCGGCGCCGGCCAGCCGCGCCGCCTCGTCCTGTAGGCCCTTCATGGCCGGCAGCAGCACCCGGGCCCGGGCGAGCACCAGCTCACCGAGCGCGGTGGGGCGGGCGCCGCGCCGGTCCCGGTCGAACAGCGGCCCGCCCAGCGTCCGTTCGATCCGCTGGAGCTGGGCGGTCAGCGCCGGCTGGGCGAGCCCGAGGGTCGACGCCGCCTTGGTCACACTCCCTGTCTCCGCGATCGCGCAGACCACCCGCAGGTGTCGCAGCTCCAGGTTCATACGGTGACGGTAGGACCACGTCGCAGCCTGCGGAAGGGGCCAAGTGGATCGGTGACATTGAATGCATTCTGTGGTGCGGCCCGCGCCTTCAGTCGCGCGGCGGCTCGGGCAGGTCCTTCAGGTACGTCGGCCGCCGCGTCACCGCGTCGCGGAGCTTGTCCACCACGCCCACCGCCGGCTCGACGATGCGGTTCCACGGCGGAGTGGCCGGAGTGCCCGGGTGTGGCCGGGTCGGCGCGGCCTCCTCGGCGATCTCCAACCGGTTGCCCAGCCGGATCATCTCCTCCGACGTCGCCACCGCGCGCAGCTCGGTGACGAGCGTGCCCACCCCGTCGACGTGGCGGCGGACCCGCTCGGCGACCTCGGTCACGGTCTCGTCGTTCAGCACTTTGAGGGCGGTCAGCAGCGCCGCGTCGCCGTCGATCTCCGCGTCCACCCGGGCGGCCTCGGCCGGCAGCGCCGCCCGCACCGCTGGCAGCAGGTACTGCTCCTCGGCGGAGATGTGCCGCGACAGCGCGGCGGTGAGGACCGCCAGCGCCTCGTTCGGCGTCGCGTCCGGGCCGCTGAGCTGGTCCACGAGGGTCAGCAACTGCCGGTGCTCGCGGTCCACGATGTCGGCGACGCTGCGGCCGCCGGGCCGGTAACCCTCGTCGGGAGCGGGCGTGGGCGGCAACGGGGGCAGGGGAACGGCGGACATGATGCCCTCCTCGACTGGCGGGCGGAAGCTCCGGCAGGGGATGTGCGGTCGTGGGCGGCGGTACCCGAACGCGGCCACCGCGAAACCGCCGCCCGATTCGTGGACCTGGATGCCCGGCCGCCTCCCCTCGGTGCGCCGGCCCGCCGGTAACTCCGGGCTGGTATGAAGGGGCGATGACGAGCGACGCCGCCTCCGCCCGACCGGACCCCACCGCGGAGGTCGTGGACCTCTGCCGCGACCTGCTGCGCATCGACACCACGAACACGGGTGACAACGACACCAGCGTCGGCGAACGCCGCGCGGCCGAGTACGTGGCGGAGAAGCTCGCCGAGGTGGGCATCGAGTCGGTCCTGCACGAGTCCGCGCCCGGCCGGGCGAACGTGGTGGCCCGCATCCCCGGCGCCGACCCGAGCCGGGAAGCCCTGCTGGTGCACGGCCACCTGGACGTGGTGCCCGCCGACGCCGACGAGTGGTCGGTGCACCCGTTCTCCGGCGAGCAGCGCGACGGCTACCTGTGGGGTCGCGGCGCCATCGACATGAAGGACTTCGACGCGATGGTGCTCGCCGTGGTGCGGCACTGGCAGCGCACCGGCGTCCGGCCCCCGCGCGACATCGTCCTCGCGTACACCGCCGACGAGGAGGCGGGCAGCGACTACGGCGCACGTTTCCTGGTCGAGAACCACCGCGACCTCTTCGACGGCTGCAGCGAGGCGATCGGCGAGGTCGGCGGGTTCTCCTACTCGGTCAACGACAGTCAGCGTCTCTACCTCATCGAGACCGCCGAGAAGGGCATCGACTGGCTGCGGCTGCACGCCAAGGGTCGACCCGGGCACGGGTCGATGGTGCACGACGACAACGCGGTCACCGCCCTCGCCGAGGCGGTGGCCCGCATCGGCCGGCACCGCTTTCCGGTGGTGGTCACCGACACCGTACGGGCGTTCCTGACCGAGGTCTCCGACCTGCTCGGCATCGAGCTGGACCCGGAGGACCCGGAGGTCGCCATCGCCAAGCTCGGCCCGATCGCCAACATCATCGGGGCGACCATCCGTAACACGGCCAACCCGACGCGCCTCGCCGCCGGCTACAAGGACAACGTCATCCCGGGCCGCGCCACCGCCACCATCGACTGCCGCAGCCTCCCCGGCCAGTCCGAGCTGCTCGAGCGACAGTTGCGCGAGCTGGTCGGCCCGGACATCGACATCGAGTACGTCCAGCGGCAGCCCGCGTTGGAGACCACCTTCGACGGCGACCTCGTCGAGGCCATGTCGGCGGCGCTGCGCGCCGAGGACCCGGGCGCGCGGCCGGTGCCGTACATGCTCTCCGGCGGCACCGACGCGAAGGCGTTCTCGACGCTCGGCATCCGCTGCTTCGGGTTCGCGCCGCTGCGGCTGCCCGCCGACCTGAACTTCTCCGCGCTGTTCCACGGCATCGACGAGCGCGTTCCGGTCGACGGACTACAGTTCGGCGTGCGGGTTCTCGACCGGTTCCTCCGCACCTGCTAGCAGTGTCCGCGTTACCTCCCCATCGTGAAGGGACTGCCCCACATGACCGACCAGCACGGTGAGCTGGACGCCGCACTCGAGCGGGTGATCGAAGCGGCCCGTCACCACCTGGCCGCCGTACGCGCCGCGCAGGGCCGCGTCGACGACGACGACGTCTGGCAGGCGTACGTGGCGTTGAACAATGCCTCCTTCGCCTACGACGAGCAGCTCCTCGACGCCTTCGGGGAGGTCACGCCGTGGGACGTCGACTCGATCGACCCGGACGAGGCCGACGAGCGCTTCGGCGGCGACGGTGTCGAGGCCAGCGACCCCCACCCCCGCGTGATCTCGGTGCGGCAACGCCGCGACTACCGGGTGCCGAGCATCTCCGCGCTGCTGCGGGCGGCCGAGGCGGCTCGTCGCGAGGGCACCCCCGAGGACGACGAGCCGGCGCCGGTGGAGGGCGTCGGTGAGGCGGTGCTGGAGCTGCTGCAGAGCGGCGACGGCTCGCTCGGCGCGCTGGACGTCCCGGAGCTCGAACCGCTCGACGGGGTGGTGATGGTCAGCGAGGTGGGCACCCCGGTCGACCTGGAGTCGTTCGACGATGACGACGCGGTGGGCCCGTTCCAGCCGGCCAGTGACGACCGGCTCGTCGGTCGGCTCGACGAGCACCCGTTCCTGGAACTCGACGACGACGACCACGACCACGCCGGGCACCAGCACTAGTTTGTTGCGGGCCGTACGACGCCCGGGGCCCGACCGATCGCGGTTCGGGTCCCGGGCGTTCCGTCGCGGCGTCCCGGCCGGGTGTCAGTACGACAGGCCCGGCTGCGGCTGGTTGACCCGCCGACGGCGCAACATGACCTGCCGCGTGCCGTCCCGGAACAGCCGTACCCGGGCCAACTCCCACCCGGAGAACTCCGCCTGGATCGCCAACTGCGCCGCTGCGGTCAACCGGTCGACGTTCGGCGGCAGCCGCAGTGGCGCGTACTCGTAGTCCATGCCACCCATGCTGCCCAGCCCAGCGGCCGTTCGCCACCCCCTCCAGAGTGACCAACAACGCCACCGGGTCCGTCTGATGCCGCCCCGCGCACGTACCGCGCCGATCTCCTAGCGCGACAAAAGCGTCATCTACGGCCATAGCGTCAACCGCTCTTCGTGCCCCGGCAGTGAGCGGGTCGGCGACCAGTGGTGCGCTGGGTCGCCGGAATAGTGTCAGTGCGCAGCTTCGGTGGGCAGGGGGTAGGCAACGCCTGTCGCCGCTTCGGAGATCGCCCACAGTCGCCGGCGTGTGGCCGGGTCGCAGGCACGTTCCGGGGCCCGCTGCGCTTTCGGGTTGCCCTTGAACTGCCCGGGACCGCCCGGTCCGTAGTACTCGCCGCCGACGGCCTGCGGGTCGGTAGCCGCCCGGAGCGCCGACAACGCACCGGCGCGAGCAGGCTGGGTAAACAGCCACCCGAGCGTCGCGTTGGCCACGCGGAATCCTGAGGATGCGTCACGAAACAGGCTGGTGCGCGCTCCGCCCGGATGAGCCGCGAGGCTGATCGTCGATGAGTTTGCCACGGCGAGTCGATGCTGCAGCTCGAACGCGAACAGTAGGTTCGCGAGTTTCGAGGCGTTGTAGGCCGTCGTTGGCCGGTACCCGACGAGGCTCCTGGGGTCGAGGGCCGTGACCGAGCCCGCGCCGGCCGCCTTGCTGCTGACCGTGACAATCCGTCCGGCCGGTGATCGCTCAAGCATGTCGAGGAGCAGGCCGGTCAGCGCGAAGTGGCCGAGGTGGTTGACTCCCATCTGAGACTCGAAGCCGTCCTTGGTGCGCTGTGCTGGCTGCCACCACAGACCCGCGTTGTTGATCAGGATGTCGAGCCGCTCGAAGCGCTTGTGGAGGTCGCTTGCCGCTTGCCGCACGCGGTGGAGGCTGGCGAGTTCGAGTGCGAGGACGCTGCCTCTGCCGGGTAACGCACGCATGGCCTCCGCACCGCGTGTCGCATCGCGAGCGCCGATCACCACGTGGGCTCCCTGTGCGCTCAGAGCTATTGCCATTTCCAGGCCGATGCCGGCGGTGGCTCCGGTCACCAGCGCCGTGGTGCCGTCGAGCCGGGGGATGTCGCGAGCACTCCACATGGCGTCTCCTATAATCGGAACGGTCGCCCCGTTTGACTATACGGAACGATCGCCCCGCTTGTCGACAGGCCGGAGGACCCATGCGTGCCGATGCTCGCCGCAATCGCCAGAGCGTCCTGAGCGCGGCTTACGAGATCCTGGCCACCGAGGGCCTGGGCGTGCCCATCGACGAGATCGCCCGCCGCGCAGGCGTCGGCGCCGGCACCGTGTATCGGCACTTTCCGACCAAGGAGTCGCTCATCCAGGCCGTGGTGCTCGACCGCCTCCACGCCCTGACCGAGCAGGCCCGTTCCGGCATCAACTTCGCCGAGTTCTTCACCGTCATGGTGGAGGCCGGCGTCACCAATCGCGCCATCGCGGATGTTCTGGCCAGCGGCGGCTACCACGTACCCGCCGACGCTGACGCCGCCCTCAACGCCGCCTTCACCGAACTCCTGAAAGAGGCGCAGCAACGCGGAACCATTCGTTCGGACGTCACCCCTGACGACATCAACGCTCTCGTGGTCGGCTGCGTCGCGACCGCGCGCCACCGCGGCTCCACGGGTCTCGTTCAGATCGTCGTCGCCGGCCTACGCGCCTGACGCGACGGGTCTCTCGGTTCCGCTTCAGCCCACCGGAAGTGCCAAGATCGGCACCTGGAACCCGAGCCCGATGCGCGGGGCAGGCCATGAATCCGCCGATCGGTCAGCCGTCGCGTTCGGGGTAGCCGACCGGCACCCCGGAGACGTCCTCCAACGCGGTGGTGATCTCCTCGGGCAGCGTGATGCGCTCGACCTGCAACGCGCCGAGCAGTTGCCCGACCGTCCGGGCGCCCAGGATCGGCGCGGTCACGCCGGGCCGGTCCCGGATCCAGGCCAGCGCCACCTCCAGCGGCGAGACCCCCAGCCCGCCGGCCGCGGTCGCCACCGCCTCCACGATGCTGGAGCAGCGCGGCTCGAGGTAGGTGGAGACGAACCGCTCGAAGTGCGGGGAGGCGGCCCGGGAGTCCGCCGGACGCCCGTGCCGGTACTTGCCGGTGAGTACCCCCCGACCCAACGGCGACCAGGGCAGCACGCCGAGGCCCAGCGCGTCAGCCGCCGGCAGGACCTCCCGCTCCACCCCCCGCTCCAGCAGCGAGTACTCCACCTGGGTGGCGACCACCGGCGCCCGGCCCGGCCAGGCCGTCTGCCAGGCGGCGGCCCGCGCGGTCTGCCAGCCGGAGAAGTTCGACACACCCACGTAACGGACCTTTCCGCTGGCCACCGCGTGGTCCAGCGCCGCGAGGGTCTCCTCCAGGGGGGTGTCCGGGTCGTATCCGTGCACCTGGAACAGGTCGACGTGGTCGGTGCCGAGCCGACGCAGCGACGCCTCCAGGGTGCGCAGCAGGTGACCCCGGGAGCCGTCGCGCCGCCGGACGCTGCCCGGACGCAACCCCGCCTTGGTGGCGATCAGCAGATCGTCGCGCGGCACGAGGGTGCCCAGGAGCGACCCGATCACCGACTCGGCGTCGCCGTCGCCGTACACGTCGGCGGTGTCGATCAGGTTGCCGCCCGCGTCCAGGAAACTCTTGAGCTGGGCGGCCGCATCGTCGGCGTCGGTGTCCCGGCCCCAGGTCATGGTGCCGAGCGCGAGCCGCGAAACCGCCAGCCCGCTTCGGCCGAGCGGTCGCTGTTGCATGGGTGAACCTTATTTCGAACCCGCCGCCACGGATATCCTCGCTCCCGTCATCTCTGCCGGTTCTGCCGGTTCCGCCTCCGGAAGGCACCGCGACGGACGGGGGATCATTGGCGGTGAGCCGGTGATCGGGTCCGTTTTCGGCATTGCGTAACCTGGTGCGACCTGTGCCACGGATGGGGGAGGACCAGTGCGACTCGGGCTCAGCCTCGGATACCAGACAGCGTGGAGTACGCCGGCCGACCACCTGGCGCTGGCCCAGGAGGCGGACCGCCTCGGCTACTCGGTGGTGTGGGCGGCGGAGGCGTACGGCTCCGACTCGCCCAGCATGCTCGCCTGGATGGCCGGCCAGACGCAACGCATCGACGTGGGCGCCGCGGTGATGCAGATCCCCGCCCGTACGCCGGCGGCCACCGCGATGACGGCCGCCACCATCGACGCCCTGTCCGGCGGCCGCTTCCGGCTCGGCCTCGGCGTCTCCGGCCCGCAGGTCTCCGAGGGCTGGCACGGCGTACGGTTCGCCAAGCCCCTCGGACGCACCCGCGAGTTCGTCGACATCGTCAAGCTGGCCATCGCCCGCAAGGAGGTGGCGTACGACGGCCAGCACTACACACTGCCGCTGCCCGACGGCCCCGGCAAGGCGCTGCGGCTGGGCTTCCACCCGCCCCGCGAGCACATCCCGATCTACCTGGCCGCGGTCGGCCCGAAGAACCTGGAACTGGCCGGCGAGATCGCCGACGGCTGGCTCGCCGTGTTCTACGCCCCGGAGTTCGCCGACGAGCACCTCGCCGCCGTCTCCGCCGGCCGGGCCAAGGCCGGCAAGGAACTGGCCGGCTTCGACGTGGTGCCGTCCGTGCCGGTCGTCGTCGGCGACGACGTCGCCTCCTGCGCCGAGCTGGTCCGCTGGTACGCCGCGCTCTACGTCGGCGGGATGGGCAGCCGGCAGCAGAACTTCTACAACCAGCTCGCCACCCGGATGGGCTACGGCGACGCCGCCCGCGAGGTCCAGGATCTGTACCTGGCCAAGCGCCAGCGCGACGCCGCCGCCGCCGTACCCATGGAGTTCATCGACCGTACGTCGCTGCTGGGCCCGAAGGAGCGCATCGCCGAGAGGATGCGCGAGTACGCCGCCTCCGGCGTCACCACGCTGTCGGTGACCCTGTTCGTGGCCGACCGGGACAGCGGTGTCCAGACCCTGCGGACCGTCGCCGAGGCTCTCGAGCTCTCGGGAGTCGGCGAGTGACCTGGGTTGAGGCCATCGTCCTGGGCATCGTCCAGGGGCTGACCGAGTTCCTGCCGGTTAGCTCGTCGGGGCATCTGCGGATCACCTCGGCGATCTTCTTCGACCGCGACGCGGGCGCGTCGTTCACCGCGGTCACCCAGCTCGGCACCGAGGCCGCCGTCCTGATCTACTTCGCGAAGGACATCTGGCGGATCACCCGTACCTGGCTGGTCGGGCTCAGGGACAAATCCGTGCGTTCGAGCCTCGACTACCGGATGGGCTGGTACGTGATCGTCGGCTCGATCCCCATCGGGCTGTTCGGGTTCCTCTTCAAGGACCAGATCAAGACGGCCGGGCGCAACCTCTGGGTGGTGTCGACCACGCTGATCGTGTTCGCGTTCGTGCTGGCCTTCGCCGAGTACTGGGGTCGGCAGACACGCACGCTGGAGAACTTCCGGATGAAGGACGGCATCGTGATGGGCTTCGCCCAGGCGATGGCGCTGGTCCCCGGCGTGTCCCGTTCCGGGGGGACACTCACCGCCGGCCTGCTGCTCAACCTGACCCGGGAGGCGGCGGCGCGCTACTCGTTCCTGCTGGCCATCCCGGCGGTGGTGATGTCCGGGGTGTTCAGCCTCGGGGACGTCTTCGAACCGTCCGCCCCGGGAACGTCCGTGCCCACGGTGGCCCAGACGATCGTGGCCACCCTCATCGCCTTCGGCATCGGGTACGCGGCGATCGCCTGGCTGCTGCGCTACGTCGCCCACCACACCCTGTACGTCTTCGTCCTGTACCGGGTCGCGCTGGGCACCCTGGTCCTCGCTCTCCTGCTGACCGGCACGATCAGCGCCACCTGACCGTTCGCACTGAAGGTACGGCGATGGCCGGCACCCGTTGTCGGGGTGCCGGCCATCGGTGGTTCTTAGCTGTTCCAGTTGTGGGCGACCAGGTC
>NZ_JBNCKS010000041.1:0-67467 GCF_049841635.1 Micromonospora sp. DT44
TGGCACACCGGCCAACCGGTCATGCGATCCCTGACCGCCTACGACCACTGACCCCTTGGAATCGATCATCTAGTGCCTCGCGTAAGGAGTGGCCGGGCGCGCGGCACCTGAGCGGCCAACCCCGTCACCAGCTCTAGAGTGGCCTGGTGACCGACGCAGCGGGGAGGTCCGGCGACCGCGGGGCCGGCCGGCAGCCGATCTGGGCCAGACCCGAACGGGGAACCCGTGGCCCGACGCCGACGCGCAGCCGGGAGGCGATCGTCGCGGCGGCGATCACCCTGGCCGACACCGAAGGGCTCGCCGCGGTGTCGATGCGCGCCGTCGCGAGCGCGCTCGGCACCGGCGCCGGATCGCTCTACCGGTACCTGTCGTCCCGCGACGACCTGCTCGACCTGATGACCGACCGCGTCGTGGGGGAGCTGCGGCCGTACCCGCCGGAGCGGGACGACTGGCAGGACGAGATGCTGCTGGTTGCCCGCCAGCAGTTGGCCCTGTTCCGCGCCCACCCGTGGCTGGTGGACGTGATCCAACGGCCGTCGGGCGTTGGTCCGGAGAGCCTGGCCTGGTTCGACAACTGCATCCGGATCCTGGAACCCGTGCGCTGCGCCGTCAGCGCCAAGTTCGAGGCGATCGCCGTGCTGACCGGCGTGGTGAGCCTGTTCGCCCGCAGCGAGGCCGCCGCCGGGTCACCTGGCTTCGCGGGCGTCGACCTCGGGGCGTACCCACATCTCGTCGCGGCCCTCGGCCGGGTCGGGCCGCCGACGCCCCCGACGGACCTCTTCGAGCGGACGCTGCGCAGCCTGCTCACCGGCCTGCTGACGCCGGCGTCCGCCGATTGAGCGGGCGGGCGACGGAGGGCGTGCCCCCGTCGCCCGCCAGCACGACGAACCGGGGCCCGAGTCAGGCGCGCGCGGCGCGGACGGCGTCGCGTAGCCCGGTGGTGGGTCGACCGATCAACCGGCTGAGGTCGTCGCTGTCGGTGGCCAGCTCGCCGATGGCGATCGAGTGGTCGAGGGCGGCCACGAACCCGGCGGTGCCGGCGTCGAGCCCGACGTTCTGCAGCGCGGAGGCCAGCTCGGCGGTCGACATGTCCCGGTGCACGACAGTCGTGCCGGTGACCTCGGTGACGGCGTCGGCCAGCTCGTCGAAGGTGAACGCGGTGCCGCCCAACTCGTAGACGGCGTTGCCGCCCTCGTCCCGGGTCAGCGCCGCCGCGGCGGCGGCCGCGTAGTCGGTCCGGGGAGCGGCCGAGACCTTGCTGCCGCCGGTGGCGCCGAGGATGGTGCCACTTGACACGTACTGCGGAAGCTGATCGGTGTAGTTCTCGGTGTACCAGCCGTTGCGCAGCACCGTGTACGACAGGCCCGACGCGGCCAGCACCTCCTCGGTGGCCTTGTGCTCGGGAGCGAGCGGGTTCGTGGTCGTGTCGGCCTTCAGGATGCTGGTGTAGACCAGGCGCTCGACCCCGGCGAGCCGGGCGGCGTCGATGACCGCGGTGTGCTGGGGCACCCGCTGCCCCGGGGTGTCCCCGGAGATGAGCAGCAGGCGGCGTACGCCGGCCACGGCGCCGGGCAGCGTCGAAGGCTCGTCGTAGTCGGCCTGGCGGATCTCGACGCCGCGGGCGGCCAGGTCGGCGGCCTTCTGCGGGCTGCGGACGACGACGGCGATCTCGGCGGCGGGCACGCCGGTGTCGAGCAGGTGCTCGATCACCAGCCGGCCGAGACGGCCGGTGGCGCCGGTGACGGCATAGGTGGGCATGGGGACCTCCGATGAGCGGTTACTTCCCGTAAGCACTTACGAATCTACAGCACAAGTCGTTGAGTAAGCCTCGGGTAGGCTGGTGACGTGACCGACATGCCGGCCCACGACCCGGCGGGGCCTACCCAGGAATTCGTCAGCGATGTCTTCGCGCGGAGCTGCACCTCCCGTGCCGCCTTCGAGGACGTCACGTCGAGGTGGGCCTCGCTCGCCCTGCTCGCGCTCGGTGAGGGCAGCTACCGGTTCAACGCCCTGCGGCGGCGCATCGAAGGGGTCAGCGAGCGGATGCTCTCCCAGACCCTGCAGACGCTGGAGCGCGACGGGATGCTCACCCGCGAGGTGCTCACCGCGATCCCCCCGCGCGTCGAATACACGCTCACCCCGCTCGGTGTCCGGGTCGCCGAGCAGCTCCGTGGCCTCGCCGACCTGCTGGAAGCCTCGGTGCCCGAGGTGCGGGCCGCCCGCGAGCGGGAGCGGCCCTGAGGGACCGTCCCGCGCTGGACGGGCACCCGCCTAGTTGGTGTCCTGGGCGCAGATCGTGGTCATCTCGGCGAGGTAGCTCGCGAGTGTGGGCAGGCCAGCCTCGGCGCGGCGGCGTTCGACGCCCGGCTCGTCCCTGATCGGGGTCGCCGGGACGGGACCGTCCGGCCCGCAGCGGATTTGTGTCCCGTACACCTGGGGCTCGCCCTTGGCCACGGCGACCCGGTCCTCGAGGTAGGCGAGGTTGCCCGGCGACGCCTGGCGGGCGGCGACGGCCGCGCGCAGCAGGTCCAGCGCCTCCTGTTGGAAGGTGGGGTCCAGGTCGGAGTGCTGGACGATGGCCCAGGCGGCGTTGCCCCCGTCCTCGCCCACGAGAGCGAAGGTCGGCCAGCCGTGGGTACGGATGATCTCTTTCAGCCGGAGGGTGCGCGCCTGGTCGGACTCGGTCTGCGGGGTGCCCTCGCGGTCGGCCTGGTCGCGCTCCAGCATCGCGATCAACTCGTCGTGCAGCGCCTTGTCGAAGGCGGCGGGGGAGACGGAGGTCGCAGGGGAGACGGAGGTTGCAGGGGAGAGGGACGTGGGCGGGGTGCCGACCGTAGGCCCGTCGGTGGTCCCGGGCGAGGTGCCGCAGCCGGTGAGGAGCAGCAGGCACACCAGCGGCCCGGCGACCCTCGACGAAAGCTTCACGGCATCGATTTTCGTCGCTGCCACGACGTGTCACAAGGTCGACGCCGGGGCGACCTCAGGCGTTCAGCGTCTCGCGGGGCGGCACCCCGTAGCTGGCGTGGTACCAGGCGGTGAACCTGTTGTGGCTGGCGAACCCCCAACGGCTGGCGATGGCCGACACGGTCTCCCGTCGAGGGTCGGCCCGGACCAGGTCGTGGTGCGCCCGGTCGAGCCGGACCCGGCGCAGGTACGCCATCGGTGTGGTGCCGAGGTGGCGACGGAAGGCGAGCTGCACCGCGCGCAGGGAGACCGCGGCGGCGTTGGCGATGTCGGCGGCGCCGATGTTCCGGTCGGCGTTCTCCTCCATGAAGGCGATGGCGCGACGCAGGGTTGCGGTACTGGCGCCGTGGCGGTCCCGGACGGTCTCGTCGGTGAACGCCGTGTTGGGAAAGATCGCGAGAGCCGCCGCGGCGAGCATGCGGGCGGCGCTGCCGATCACCAGCGGCTGGACGCTGGCGGTCGGGCTGTTCAGGACAGCATCGTTCACGTACCTGGTGGTCCGCCGCCACTGCCGGGTGAGGGTCGCGTCGACGGGGCCGAGGTCGGTGAAACGGATCGGACCGGGCCGCCGCGCCGGCGTGGCGGTCGCCACCTGTCTCAGTACCCCGACGTCCAGGACGCAGAGTTCCACCTCGCCGGGTTCCCACCGCAGGTTGAACGGCTCGCCCGGTCGGTTGGTCAGGAACACGTCGCCGGGGCCGAAGCGGTGGGTCTCCCCCTGAGAGGTGCGGCTGATCAGGGCGCTGCGGGTACGGCAGACGATCAGCCCGTCGATGTCGCCCACCTCGATGTCGAGATGGGCGCTCTGGCCGGTCGTCGCGAGGGCGAACGGCCCGGCGTCGACGCGCTGGTGGACGAGGTGGTAGCCGGTCTCACTCGCCTGGATGCGCAGGTCCGCGGTGTATGTGCTGGCCAGGAAGCGGTGGATGGCCGCCGGGTCGTGACTCTCGAATGCTCGGGCCTGCACTGGTGACGTCATCCGCTGTCTCCGTCCGAGAGGAGACCGCCGGTCGGATCGGGGCCGGCGGTGTGGTCGGGACGTGGCTGGGCGCACGTGCCGGTGATCGCGGCGCGTTGCCGACCGGGTTCGGCGGTGGTGGTGGCGTCATTCCCAGCAAATCACATATCTATTGATGGGAATACCACCATACGGCAGTCGGCCGTGCACGTCGGTCGATCCGCTGTTTTACCGAGCCGACTTCGCTTTCCGGCTATCGCGCGCGGCGATCCTGCGCCCGCTGTCCTAGTCGCCCCCGGTGCGGCAGCGAAATCTTGTTCATGATCTCCCGGGCGTCCCGACGCCCGGATCACAGCCGGAGATCCGGCCGACAGGCGGGGGTGAGTCGTTGGACGGTACCGATCCGGACCGCGTCGTACGACTGGCGGTAGCCGAGGCGCTGGCGCGGGTGGCGGACGAGGACAGCCTGGGACTGGGCGAGGGCGACGCGCTGATGAGCCTCGGCGTCGCGCTGCGGGAGGTGCTGCGCCGCGCGCTCGACGACCGCGTACCGCTGACCACGCCCGAGTTCGTCGACCTCTGCCGCGACCTACGGCTCAACCGCGACTCGTTCGACCTGCTGGGGCACTACCTGCTCACGGCGTTGCTGGCCCACCACGTCGGGCCGGACGCCCTGGTACGCGTCGGGGCGCTCCTCGGCACCGTCCGGCGCTACCTGCCCGGCGCCCGGCCGCCCGCGGCCCGTAACAAGGGCCCCGAACCCCGGCGACGCGACGTCCGCGCGGACAACAGCGTCGTGGGCCGCTACCGGCGTGCCAAGCTGCCCGAGCACCTGCCCAACCCGCCGAGCTGGACGTGTACCGGCTGTGGCCGCGAATGGCCCTGCGCGACCAAGCAGAGCCAACTGCTCGCCGAGTTCGGCGGGGCGCGCACCTCCCTCGCCGTCTACCTCGGCTCGTGCCTCGTCGCCGCCGCCCAGGACCTGCCGACGCTGCCCCTGCCCAGCGCACGACACCGCTTCCTGGGCTGGTTGCCCCGCGCCCGGATCTGACGACGGCGCGCCGCCGTGGGGGCTGGGCAGAGAGGCATCGATGCGATGGAATGTCCTGGACGCGTCGTACCCGGAAGGACACCGATGCCGACCTCCCGAACCCGCGCACGTAGCGCCGCTGCCATGGCCGGCCTGCTGGTCGCGACGCTCGCCGCCGCTCCCGCCAGCGCCGACCCGTCCGACCGGCACCGTCCGGCCCCACCCCACGTCGTCGGCACCGCCACGGTCCCCGCCTACTCCTACGCCAGCGCGATCCGGGAGAGCGTCTGGGTCGAGACCCGCGCCGACAGCGACGGCGACGGCGTCCGCGACCGGGTCGCGGTGGACATCGTCCGGCCCCGGGAGGCCGCCGCCGCAGGGGTCCGCGTACCGGTCGTCATGGAGGCGTCGCCCTACTACCTCTGCTGCGGCCGGGGCAACGAGGGCGAGTTCAAGGCGTACGACGCGTCCGGCGTCATCGCCTCGGTGCCCCTGTTCTACGACAATTACTTCGTTCCGCGCGGCTACGCCTTCCTCGCCGTGGACCTCGCCGGCACCGCGCGCTCGACCGGGTGCGAGGACGTCGGAGGCCCGGTCGAGGTGGGCAGCGCCAGGGCGGTGGTGGACTGGCTCAACGGCCGGGCCCGCGCGTACACCGCCGATGGGCGACCGGTCGACGCCGGCTGGAGCACCGGCCGGGTCGGCATGATCGGCAAGTCGTGGGACGGCTCCGTCGCCAACGGGGTCGCCGCCACGGGCGTGCCGGGCCTGGCCACCATCGTGCCGGTCTCGGCCATCTCAAGCTGGTACGACTATGTGCGATACCAGGGGACGCTGGTGTCGACCGACTATCCCGGCTGGCTGCACTCGGTCGTCAGCAGCCGCCCGGAGGCCGCCTGCGCGGCGGTGCTCGCCCGGCTGCGGGCGGACAGCGCCGAGCAGACCGGCGACTACAACGGGTTCTGGGCGCAGCGCGACTACCGGCCGTCGGCCGACCGGGTGCGGGCCAGTGTCTTCGTGGCACACGGTCTCAACGACCTGAACGTCACCACGAACCAGTTCGCCCGCTGGTGGCAGGAGTTGGCCGAGCGGGGCGTACCCCGCAAGCTGTGGCTCTCCCAGGCCGGTCACCAGGATCCGTTCGACGTGCGACGCGCCGAGTGGGTGGCGACCCTGCACCGCTGGTTCGACTACTGGTTGCAGGGGCTGCCGAACGGGGTGATGGACGAACCACGGGTCGACCTGGAGACCGCCCCCGGCAGGTGGACGACGCAGCGCGACTGGCCCGCACCCGGCACCCGGGACGTGCGGGTTCCCCTCGGCGTCGGGGACGGCGTCACCGGTACCCTCGGCGGCCGCGCCGCGCGGCCGGGCCAGGAGCGGGAGTACGTCGACGAGGCGCTGACCGAGGACGCGGTGGTCGCCGAGCCGAACAGCGCGACCGCCGGCCGGCTGGTCTTCCTCTCCGGTCCGCTGGACTCCGCGCTGCGGATCTCCGGCAGCGCGTCGGTGCGACTGCGCGTCCGGGTGGATCGGCCGACCACGCAGCTGAGCGCCCGCCTGGTCGACTACGGCACCGCCGAGCGGAGCTGGTTCGGGGCGGTGCGGACGCTGGACACCGAGTCCTGCTGGGGCGCGTCCACCCAGGCCGACGACGCCTGCTACCGCGACACCGAGGAGATCACCGAGGTCTCCGACCACGCGGTGCTGGCCCGGGGTTGGCTCGACGCCGCGCACCATCGTTCGCTGCGGTTCACCACGCCGCTGCGGGCGGACCGGTGGTACACGGTCACCGTGCCGCTGAACGCGTACGACGCGGTGGTGCCGGCCGGGCACGTCCTCGGCCTGGTGCTCGGTCAGAGCGACCCGGAGTTCACGATGGCCGAGGACCGGGACGCCGCCGTCCGGGTCGACCTCGGGCACAGTGAACTGGTCCTGCCGGTCGCCGGTCGGACCGGGTTGCCCGCCGTCGCCGTCGCGCCGACGGTGGTCACCGCGCCCGCCGCGCCGTCGACGGCCGAATCGGCACGCGTGAAGCGGGAGCGCCAACGGCCCTGATCCTGCCGCCCCGCTGTCGTTTCGTCACCCAGCGGCGCGTCGCCGTGCCCTTCAACGGGCTCAGCCAGGGAGTTCATCGGGTACCCGTCCGGCGTACGGCGGGCGTTCACCGACCTCTCCGAGGCTCCTTGATCGAAAGAGCATTCGCTTGATCGAGGAGAGGCTCTGACGTGAGAGACAAGCAAGCCGAAGAGGTCGAGCGCGCGCAGTTGTCGCGGCGCAAGCTGGTCAAGTACGCGGGTGTCGGCGCGACGCTGGCCGCCGCGAGTCCCCTGGTGGGCGGCGGCGCGGCGTGGGCCGACGAGGAGCGCCGGCCCGGCGACGACGAGGGCGACCGGGGCGGCAACAAGAACCGGTCGTGGCGCGCGGGTGACCACCACGTCCACTCCGAGTACAGCGGCGAGTTCGACACCACGAAGTCCCCGATCGTCTTCCACAAGGGCGCGGACGCGGTCTACCCGATCGTCACCAACGCCATCATGGCCAAGAACTTCGGCCTGACCTGGGCGATGTGCACCGACCACGGTGGACCGACGCACTCGAAGGTCAACATCGAGCAGGCGTACCCCGACCTGCTGCGGTCCCGCAAGCTCGTCCCCGAGGTGCTCCAGTTCTGGGGCATGGAGTTCGACGCGCCCTCGCTGGACCACCACACGCTGATGATTCCGCGCCACGACGACGAGGCGAAGCAGCTCTTCGAGCTGGAGAGCCGCTTCGCCAAGTACGACGCGTTCCCCACCGACCCGGCCCGCGACACCGAGGCCAAGATGGTGGAGTTCCTCAAGGTCGCCCGGGGCATGCCGCACAAGCCGTTGGTCATCGCCCACCACGCCTCCCGTTCGGCGACCGGCCTCGGCGTCTACGGCCAGGACACCCCGCGCGAGTTCCGCAACGGCAACAACGCCGCGCCCGACGTCTACATCGGATTCGAGGGCGCGCCCGGTCACCAGGCCGGTCCGCTCAACGGCGGCAAGCGCGGCGGGTACGGCAACCACCCCACCTACGGCGGCTTCGACCAGATGACCGCACGGGTCGGTGGGCTCTGGGACTCGCTCCTCGGCGAGGGGCGGCGCTGGTGGATCACCGCGACGTCCGACTCGCACGTGCACTGGACGCGCGGCGGCTCGGACTTCTGGCCGGGGGAGTACAGCAAGACCTACGTGCACGCCCGCCAGGACTACGGCGACATCATGGACGGCCTGCGCAACGGCCGGATCTGGGTGACCACCGGCGACCTGATCCGCAGCCTCGACGTGAGCGCCACGTCGCAGGGCAGGACGGCCGAGGTCGGCGAGACCATCACGGTCAACCGTCGCAGCCGCACCGACGTCGATATCGAGATCCGGTTCCGCCCGCTGGACGGCGTGAACGCCAACGGGGACCGCCCGGAGGTCCGCCGCGTCGACCTGATCGTCGGGCAGATCACCGGACCGAGCGCCAACCTGGACGCCGACACCAACCCCACCACCAAGGTGGTGGCCCGGTTCGGCCCGCGGGACTGGCGTCGTCAGGGTCACGACTACGTCATCCGGCACACCCTGCGCAACGTCGATGCCGACACGTACGCCCGGGTGCGCGGCACCAGCACCGACGAGGCCGAGCCCCTCGCGGACGGTCTCGAGAGCCCGTGGGACGACCTGTGGTTCTATTCCAACCCGGTGTTCGTGCACGTGCGCTGATCCCGCCCCACCTACCCTGTTGATCAAGAGGTTCGCGTCAGGATTCCGGCCTGCGGTGACGCGAACCTCTTGATCAACGCCGTTCTGGGGGTGGGGTGGGGTGGGTGTGGGTTACCGCTTCGCAGAGGTCGCGGAGGGGGTCGGTGGCCTGGGTTGAGCAGGCCACTCTCTGCAGCAGGGTGCGCAGGGTCGTCGACTCGGTCGGCGTGAGCGACCCCAACAGGTGCGCCTCCACCCGCCGCAGCGCCTCGCGCCGCTGCTCCCAGGCCGCCCGGCCGGCGTCGGTGACGTCCACGATTCGGCTGCGCCGGTCGGACGGGTCGGCCCGCCGGGCCACGAAGCCGGGGCGTTCGAGGTCGTCGATCAGGTACGTCAGCACCGTGCGGTCGATCCCCAACTCCTCGGCGATCGCGCCCTGATTACGGCCCGGGCCGTTGACCGAGGCGGTGAGCACCTGAAAGCCGCGCGGACCGCCGGGAAAATCGGTCAGCGCGTGCTCGGCCGCCCGGACGTAGCCACGGAAGGCGATCCCCAGCATCCAGCCCAGGTCGTCGTCGAGCGGATCGGGCCGTTCCGGCCGGTCGGTGGCACCCGTCATACCCGAACGATAGCCGAAGTCACAGACCTTGTTGGCAACAGATGTTCTGTCTGACATAAGGTTGGCATCGCGACGCATCACGCGACGCGGCGCGTACGACAGGAGGCTCGCACATGAGCGACTACGGCCACGACCTGGTCTTCGGCTCGTTCACCACGCCCGGGAACGACGACCCGGACCGCACCGTCGGGCTCGCCGTCCTGGCCGAGCAGGTCGGCCTGGACCTGGTCACCTTCCAGGACCACCCGTACCAGCCGCGGTTCCTGGACACCTGGACGCTGCTGAGCTTCGTCGCCGCCCGGACCGATCGGGTGCACCTCTCCGCGAACGTCACCAACCTGCCGCTGCGCCCACCCGCCGTGCTCGCCCGCAGCGTCGCCAGCCTCGACCTGCTCACCGGGGGGCGGGTCGCGTTGGGCCTCGGCGCGGGCGCGTTCTGGGATGCCATCGAGGCCATGGGCGGGCGGCGGCTGACCCCCGGGCAGGGCGTGCGGGCGTTGGAGGAGGGGATCGACGTCCTCCGGCAGATGTGGGACGCCCAGGCGCGCGGCGGTGTACGGGTCGATGGCGAGTTCCACCGGGTGGTCGGCGCGAAGCGCGGCCCGGCCCCCGCCCACGCGGTGCCGATCTGGCTCGGGGCGTACAAGCCGCGCATGCTCGCGCTCACCGGTCGCCGGGCCGACGGCTGGTTGCCCTCGCTCGGCTACCTCGAACCTGGTGACCTGGCCCGGGGCAACGCCATCATCGACGACGCGGCCCGCGAAGCCGGCCGTTCACCCGCCGACGTCCGCCGGCTGCTCAACATCTCCGGCACGTTCGCCGCCGTGGGCCGTGGCCCGTTGCACGGACCCGTCGAGCAGTGGGTGCGGGAGCTGACCGAGTTGGCGCTGGGGGACGGGATCGGCACGTTCATCCTGGCCAGCGACGACCCCGACGACCTGCGCCGGTTCGCCGGTGAGGTGGCGCCCGCCGTGCGTGAACTGGTGGCGACCGAGCGCGACCGGGGCGCCGCGTCGGTGCGTACCCCCGCCGAGGTCCTTGCGGACACGCAGCCGGCGGCGGTCGTCGCGCCCTTCGCGCCGCCGACCCGCGCGCGGGTGACCGCCGGCGCCTTCGCGGTGGTGCCGACGCCCGACGACGGCCGGCGGCTCAGCGGCCGGCAGGTCTGGGACGAGGCGGAGCGCCCCACCGGGCCGACGCCCGATCCCACCCGCACCTACACCGCCCACGAGCAGGCCACCGGCCAGCACCTGGTGCAGGTGCACGACGGGCTACGCGCCGAGCTGGCGCAGATCCACGACCTGATCGAGCAGGTCGCGGCCGGCGAGATCGACGCGGGCGCGGCGCGGTCGCAGATCAACACGATGACCATGCGGCAGAACCGGTGGACGTTGGGCGCGTACTGCGAGTCCTACTGCCGCATCGTCACCACCCACCACACCATCGAGGACCAGGCGCTCTTCCCACGACTGCGGCAGGCCGACCCGCGGTTGCGGCCGGTCGTCGACCGGCTGGAGCAGGAGCACCACGTCATCCACGACGTGCTGGAGGGTGTCGACAAGGCGCTGGTGGCGTACGTCGGCGCACCGGACGGCCTGGCCGAGCTGCGTGAAGCGGTGAACCTGCTGACCGACGCCCTGCTGTCGCACCTGAGCTACGAGGAGCGGGAACTCGTCGAGCCGCTGGCTCGCCTGGGGGTGAGCTGACCGGGTTGCCCCGAGAGACTTGAGAGACTATTTTCGAAACATGTCTCTCAAGAATCCGTACGGGGATTTCGAGATCACCGAGCCGCAGGCCCTGCGGGCGTTGGCACACCCCGTCCGCCTGGCCATCCTCGACCGGCTCCAACGACACGGCCCGTCCACCGCCACCGGGCTCTCGCCGCACGTCGGGGCCACGCCGTCGGTGGTGAGCTGGCACCTGCGCCACCTCGCGACGTTCGGCCTGGTCGCCGACGCCGACGGGAGCACCAGCAAGCGGGAACGCTGGTGGCAGGCGACCTCCCGTGGGTTCCGCTTCAGCCTGCCGGACGACGCCGAGGGGCAGGCCGCGGCGCGGCAACTCCGCGGCGAGATGTTCGCCCGGTACGCCGAGACGCCCCAGCAGTGGCTGTTGCAGGAGGAGCCCCGACTCGACGACACCTGGCGCGGGCTCGCGGGGGTGGCCGACACCTCATTCATCGCCACTCCCGACGAGATGCGCCAGCTGGAGGAGGCGATCGAGAACCTGCTTGCCCCGTACGTGCGGCGCAAGGACGACGACAGGCCCCCGGCCGGCGCGCAGGTCGTGCGGATGCTGCGCTACCTGCTGCCCGAGGCCGCCGACGATCCGTCCGCGTCATGACCGCCGTCGACGCCCCGGCCGCACCGGCCCCGCACCGCGACCGGCGCTTCCGCACCTTCTGGATCGGTCAGACGATCACGGCGTTCGGCGACCGGATCAGCGAGCTGGCCCTGCCCCTGATCGCCGTCGCCCTGCTCACCGCGACGCCCGTGCAGGTCAGTGTCCTCACCGCGCTGATCTGGCTGCCCAACCTGCTGGGCCTGTTCCTCGGCGCGTGGGTGGACCAACGCACCCACAAACGCCGCCTCCTGATCATCGCGGACCTGGTCCGCGCCGTCGTGCTGCTCAGCCTCCCGGTGGCGTACCTGTTCGGCGCGGTCACCCTGACCCAGCTCTACCTGGTGGCGCTGCTCACCGGCGCCGGAGCGGTGCTGTTCGCCCTGGGGCAGCAGGCGTTCTTCGTCGCCCTGGTGCCGCGCTCGGCGTACGTGGAGGCCAACAGCCAACTCAGCGTGAGCCGGTCCCTGTCGTTCATCGTTGGCCCGGCCGTCGGCGGCGGACTCGTCCAGGCGCTCAGCGCGCCGGTGGCCATCCTCGTCGACGCGGTGTCCTTCCTCTTCTCCGCGCTTCTGCTGCGTCGTATCCCGGTCACCGAACCCCCGCCACCGCCACGGCAGACGTCCACGCTCGGCATGGTCCGCGAGGGCATGACGCTGGTGCTGCGCCACCCCGTGCTGCGCGCCGCGCTCGGCTGCACCAGCACCGTCAACTTCTTCACCTTCATCGCGTCGGCGCTGCTGGTGCTCTACGCCAACCGTGAACTCGGCCTGTCGGCCGGCGCGATCGGTGTCGCGTTCGGCGTCGGAGCGCTCGGCGGCCTGGCCGGCGCGGCCCTGGCACCCCGCATCTCGCGCGCCATCGGGCTCGGTCGGACGGCGATGATCGGTGCGGTGGTGTTTCCCGCCCCGCTGGCGCTGACGGCGCTTATCGACGGCCCGACCTGGGCGAAGGTGGCCATGCTGGCGGCCATCGAGTTGGTGTCCAGCGTCGGAGTGATGCTGATGGACATCAACCTCAACGCCCTGCTCGCCGCCGTCACCCCGGACGACGCGCGCGGTCGTCGAGCCGGCGCGTACAGCGCCGTCAACTACGGCATTCGGCCGCTCGGCGCGCTAGTCGGCGGCACGCTCGGCACCACCCTCGGACTGCGGCCGACCCTGGTCGTCGCCGGAGTGGGCGGTGTGCTCGCCGTGTTGTGGCTGCTCGCGTCCCCCGTACGCCACATCAGGAACCTCGACACCGTCACACCCTGACCGACCCGGCCTGGCCGTCGCCCCGCGTGTGCCGCTCCCGACCGGACGCGCCTACCCCCTCAAGCGTGATGCCGGTGAGTCATCTTGATGACTCACCGGCATCACGCTCATCGCACCGTTAGCCCTCCGAGCCGACCTTGACGGCGTGCCGACACCGGGCGCCGGTCAGCTCGCCTCCGCCGCGAGCAGCGCGGCCAACTCGGCGGGCTGGGAGAACATCGGCCAGTGGCCGGTGGCCATGGTGACGAGCCGCCAGCGCTCGCTGGTCAGCAACGCCGCCACCACGTCGTTGGGCTCGGGCCCGTCGAGCAGGCACTTGACGTACGTCGCCGGCAGGTCGCCCAGGGAATCGCTCAGCACGGCCGGCTCGGTCAGCGTGCGGCCCGGATGCGTGGTGGCGCCCTTGACCAGCCGCGCGATCTGCTCGTCGGTGAGACCCTGACCGTCGAACTCGGCCGGGGCGAGCGGCGGCCAGTCGCCGCCGTTGTCGGCGAGAACGGACTCGAACGCCGTCTGACCCTGCCACCATCCGGATGCGAACGACCCGCCGTCGACCGGCACCTCCGAGTCGAGGAAGACCACGCGGGTCAAGCGGTCGCCGATCCGCTCGGCGGCCTGCCCCACCGGGATGCCCGCGTAGCTGTGCCCGACGAGCACCACGTCGCGCAGGTCGCGGCGTTCGATCTCGTCGACGATGTCCCGCACGTGGGTCTGCTGGCCGGCCGGCACTCCCTGCCTCTCGGCGAGACCGGAGAGGGTCAGGGGAAAGGTCTGGTGGCCGGCCGCCCGCAGGGGCGGCGTCACCTCGTCCCACGCCCAGGACCCCAGCCACGCTCCCGCCACCAACACCAGATCAGCCATGGCCGGAACCCTACTGCGGCCCTGCGACAGGTTCGCGCGTCACGACCAGGTCCGGGCCTGGGCGTCGAACACCTCGGGTGGACTCTCGACCGGCAGGACGCAGAGCAAATGCCCGCCGGGCGCGCGCAGGATGCGGCACTCCATCCACCGCGTTACCTCGGTGGCGCCCAGGCCGACCAGCCGGGCGGTCTCGGCCGGCACGTCGTCGGTCTCGATGTCGAGGTGGTAGCGCGGCGCGTCGTCGACGGCCTGGACGGCGGTGACCAGGCCCGGCACCGCCTCGTGCAGACCCACGAACTGCGGCTCCTCCGGGTGGGACCGGGTTTCGACGCCCAGGGCCGCCGACCAGAACTCCGCCGCCCGCGCGGCCTCCGCCTCGGGCGCGTCGATGAGCAACGCGTACACACGGCTTCGATGCATGCGAGGCAGGATATCGAGGACGGCCACCGGCCGCCCATCGTGGCGATCCGAGCCGTTCCGCAGCGTCAGGCGTTGTCCGTCGGTGGCGGGCCGGCGTCGACCGGAATCCGGTAGATCCGGATGGGGTAGGCGACGGCCGGGTGCCCGCCGTTGAACCCGGTCGTCAGGTGCAGTTGCGCCGCCGGCAGCCACAGTTGCCCCTCGGTGTCGAGCCACATCGCGTCCACCCAGCTCAGGCGTGGGTCCGCGACGAGCGTACGCACGCTACGGTCCGGCCCCACCGCGAGGATGCGGCGGCTCTCGACATCGCTGACGTAGATGGTGCCGAGCGCGTCGATGGCCGTGCCACCGGTGCTCGGCGTGTCCCACCAGGGCTCGACCCGCCGGGCCAACTCCTCGGCCGACAGCGTCGGGTCGTTCAGCCAGCGGGTGCCGATCCGGGACATGCCGCCGGAGGCGGGCTGGTAGTACAGCCACCGACCGTCCGGTGACACCTCCAACTGGTCGGCGTGCAGACACACCTCGGCGCCGCTGGGATCCCGCAGCGCCCGACCGTCGGCGACCACCGGCCCGCCCACCGTGCTCGGATGTCCGTCCAGCACCCGCCGGCACCGGCCCGAGTCGACATCCAGCACGATGAGGCCGGGCGCGCCGGCGTCGGTGAGGTACGCGGTGCCGTCGTGGAACCGGACGTCGTCGATATAGCTGTCGGGGCGTACCGCCGCGTCGAGGTGGTGGACGCGGTCCACCCGGTCGCGTTCCACGTCGACGACGATCAGCCGTGCGCCGCCCGGGACCTGCCGGGCACCGAGTTGGGGCGCTCCCGAATCGACGATCCACAGCCTGCAGTCCGGGCCGGCACGCAACCCGTTGACGTGAACGAACGCGCCGTCCGGCGACTGGGCCGGACGGTTCCACGCGGCGTCCGGGTAGGGGTTGCGACCGCCGTCCGGTAGCGCCTCCGCCACCTGCACGCCCGGCCCGTCCGCGGACGGGTAGCTCACGAAGACCCGACCCTGCAGGGTGGTCACACCCGTACACACCCGATTCTCGGTGAGCACCGACGTCAACCGAGGGTCCTCGTCGGTGGGCAGCAGCGGCATCGGCCCGCTCCTCACGCGCCCGGCGGCGTCTCCGGCTCCCGTCGGTGGCCGACCGGACCGGTCGCCATCGACGCGGTATCCCCGGGGCGGACCTCACGAAACGCCAGCCTGTGCCCAACGCCCACCTGGCGCGACGCATCGGCCTCGACGACGGCGGTAGTGTCCGCTCGGCCGATCCGCCAGTATGGGCCGGGGCGACGACGGGCCGCCGCCCGCACCGACACACCCCTGCGCCCGCCGAGGAGTACCGTGCCCTCCACCCTGCTCTCCCGCCGTGACCTGGACTTCCTGCTGCACGACTGGCTGCGGGTGTCGCACCTCGTCGAGCGTCCCCGTTACGCCGAGCACTCCCGGGAGACCTTCGACGATGCCCTCGACCTCGCCGAGCGGGTGGCAACCGACCAGTTCGCCCCGCACAACCGGGCCGCCGACCTCGCCGAGCCCACGATCGACGGGAACCGCGTGCGGACGATCCCGCAGATCGAGGCGGCACTGCGCAGCTTTGCCGAGACGGGCCTGCTCACCGCCGCGATGGATGACTCCGTCGGTGGTCTGCAACTGCCGCACGCCGTCGCCGCGGCCTGCTTCGCCTGGTTCCAGGCGGCCAACGTCGCCACCTCCGCGTACCCGCTGCTGACCCTGGGCAACGCCAACCTGCTGCTGGCGCACGGCAGCGCCGAGCAGGTCGACACCTACGTCCGGCCGATGCTCGAGGGCCGGTTCTTCGGCACCATGTGCCTGTCCGAGCCGCACGCCGGCAGCTCACTGGCCGACATCGTCACCCGGGCCGAGCCGCAGCCCGACGGCACGTACCGCCTGTTCGGCACCAAGATGTGGATCTCCGGTGGCGACCACGAACTGGCCGAGAACATCGTCCACCTGGTGTTGGCGCGGATGCCCGGCGGCCCGCCCGGGGTGAAGGGCATCTCGCTGTTCGTCGTACCCAAGGTGCTGGTCGGCCCGGACGGCTCGCTGGGGGAGCGCAACGACGTGGCGCTGGTCGGGCTCAACCACAAGATGGGGTTTCGGGGCACCACCAACGCGCTGCTCAGCTTCGGCGACGGCGGGCACACCCCGGGCGGCCAGCCCGGCGCGGTGGGCCACCTGGTCGGCGCGCCCCACCAGGGACTGGCCCAGATGTTCCACATGATGAACGAGGCCCGGATCGGTGTGGGGGCCGGCGCCACCGCGCTGGGCTACACCGGCTACCTCAAGAGCCTGGCGTACGCCCGGGAACGGCCGCAGGGCCGACCGGTCGGCGCGAAGGACCCGGCCGCGCCGCAGGTGCCGATCATCGACCACCCCGACGTGCGCCGGATGCTGCTGGCGCAGAAGAGCTACGTGGAGGGGGCGCTCGCCCTGGTGCTCTACTGCGCCCGGCTGCTCGACGAGGAGAGGACCGCGCCGGCCGACACCGACCGCGAACGGGCGCACCTGCTGTTGGACGTGCTCACCCCGATCGCCAAGAGTTGGCCGTCGCAGTGGTGCCTGGCGGCGAACGACCTGGCCTCCAGGTCCTCGGCGGCGCCGGCTACACGCGCGACCACGACGTGGAGCAGCACTACCGCGACAACCGGCTCAACCCGATCCACGAGGGCACCCACGGGATCCAGGCGCTGGACCTGCTGGGGCGCAAGATGACCATGCGCGGCGGCGCGGGCCTGCTCCTGCTGACCGAGACGATGGGGGAGACCGTCGCGCGGGCGCGGGTGGCCGGCGGCGAGATCGCCGAACTGGCCGAGCGGCTGGACACGGCGGTACGACGGATCACCACCGTCACCCGGCGGCTCTGGGCCGGCGGCGACCCGGTGCTCGCCCTGGCCAACGCCAGCGCGTACCTCGAGGCCGTCGGGCACGTGGTGATCGCCTGGATGTGGCTCGAGCAGGTGCTGGCGCTGCCGCCCGCCGAGAGCGGCGACTCCTTCCACGCCGGGAAGCGGCAGGCCGCCCGCTACTTCTTCAGCGTCGAACTGCCCCGCACGGGACCCCAGTTCGACCTGCTGGACAGCCTCGACCGCTCCGCGCTCGACATGCGCGCGGACTGGTTCTGACCGGGCTCGGTGTCAGCGTCGACGGCCCTGGTGGTTCATGGCCTGCCGCCCCTTGACCACACCCAGGACGATCACGATCACCAGCGCGATCAGACCGATGATGATCAGCCAGCGGACGGCCTCGAGAATCAGCCCGAGCAGAATCAGCACGCCAGCCACCACGCCGACGACCCAGAGCAGGGCACGCATCGCGACCTCCCGTAACTCGGCCGCGGCGCGAGATGCGGCGACTCGTCCCCGACCTTCCCGATTCCGCCCGCCGCAAACGCCGGGCGGCGTTCTCAGCGGCGGGCGACGTAGACGGTGTTGGCGGACTGTCCACCGGTCAGCGGGTTGGCGAACGGCACGACGTGCGCCCGTACGGTCGTGAACACCTTCCCGAGCGCCGCGGTGAACCCGTCGTCCGGTGGGTCGTCGGACCAGAGCGCGAAGACACCCTCCGGACGGAGCAGCGCGGCGAGCCGACGGAGGCCATCCGGGGTGTAGAACGGCGCGTGGCTCGGGTGCAGGACGTTGCGTGGTGAGTGGTCGACGTCGAGGAGGACCGCGTCGAAGCGTCGTCCGGGCGCTTCGGTGTCGAACCCCTCGTCACCCGCCACGGCGGCGAAGAAGTCGGCCCGCACGAACCGGGTCCGCGGGTCCTCGGCCAGCCCGGCCGCGAAGGGCAGCAGCCCTCGCCGGTGCCAGTCGATGACGTCCTCGATGGCCTCCACCACCAGCAGTGCCCGTACCCGTGGGTCGGCCAGGGCGGTGCACGCCGTATAGCCCAGTCCGAGGCCGCCGACCACCACGTCGAGCGCGTCACCGGCCAGTTCGGCGAGGCCGAGGCGGGCCAGCTCGATCTCGGCGACGGGGAAGAGGCTGGACATCAGGTACTCGTCGTCGAGTTTGACCTCGTACACCTCGACCTGGAGCGCCGGGTCGCGACGCCGCCGCAGGCTGATCGCGCCGAACGGTGTCTCCCGCCAGGCCAGTTCCTCGAAACGCGCGCCCACGGTGCCCTCTCGCCGCCGGATTCGTCCCCGAATGGTACCGACCGGCTTCGGCCCCGCCACGCAGGGTCCACGGGACATCGACGCAGCGCATATCCTGTGCCCGGTCGAACCAGCGGAAGGGACCCCATGCCGTCGCGGCAGGATCAGCTGCACTCCTACCAGTTCAGCGTTCAGCGGGCGGTCGCCGCGCTGGTGATGCGGGAGACCGACCCGGCCCAGTCGCCGTTCCGACGGCTGGCGGGCGCGGGCCTGGCCAGCGTCCTCGTCGCGGTGATCGGGCTCGGCGGTGCGGCGCTGTACGGCCTGTTCGCCGGTGGTGGCAAGGGCTGGCGGGACCCGGGCGCGGTGATCGTGGAGAAGGAGTCCGGCGCCCGGTTCGTGTACCGCGAGCAGAAGCTGCACCCGGTGCTCAACTACGCCTCGGCGTTGCTGATCGTCGGCGCGGACCGGTCGAAGACCGTACTGGTCTCCCGGCGGTCGATCGACGGCGTGCCGCGCGGCCTGCCACTGGGCATCGCCGACGCGCCGGACTCGTTGCCCGCGCCGGGTCGCCTCGCGAAGTCGCCCTGGACGGTCTGCTCGACGACGGCCGGCGCGGACTCCCGTTCGGCGCTGCTCATCGGCGTCGACCCCGACGGCGGGCGGCCACTCGGCGACGAGGCGCTGCTGCTCCGCCATCCGGACGGCGACCTGCACCTCGTGTGGCACCAGCGTCGTTACCTGATCCGCGATCCCAACCGGGTGCTGGCCGCGCTGGCGACCACCCGGACGCGGGCGGTGCCCGTCGCGCCAGCACTGCTCAACGCCCTCCCCGCCGGGGTCGACCTGGCCCCGCCGTCGCTGCCCGGTGAGGGCCGGCCCTCCGCCCGGGTGCCGGGCGCCACGATCGGGCAGGTCTACCTGGTCCGCAACTCCGGCGGCGGCCGGCAGTACGCGGTGGCGCTCGACGACGGGCTGGCCGGGATCACCGAGTTGCAGGCCGGGCTGCTGTTGGCCCGTACCGGGCAGGGGGAGTCGGAGCCGATGACGTTGGGTCGGTTCGCCGCGCTGCCCACGATGCCCGATCTCGCCCCGAGCGGCCCGACCGCTCCGCCGCCCGCCCCGCCCCGGCTCGCCGCCACCGACGAGGCGGCGATCTGCACCCGGGTCGGCGATGACGACGCGGGCGAGGTGCGCTGGGGCGTACACCTGCCGGACCTGGCGGCCGTTCCGCGGACCGCGCCGTCCGGCGGCGCGGCGCTGGCCGACCACGTGGTGGTGCAGCCCGGTGGCGGCGCGGTGGTCGAGGCCGCCGCGGCGCCCGGCGCGTCCGGAGGGGCGGTGTCCGTGGTCACCGACCTGGGCCGGCGGTACGTGCTGGCCGACCGGGAGGTGCTGCCGATGCTCGGTTACCGCGACGTGCGACCGGTGCGGCTACCCGCTGGCCTGGTCAGTCTCGTGCCGCCGGGCGCGACCCTCGACCCGGCCGCGGCCCGGGCCGTCGCCGCCCCGTCCTGACGCCGCCCCGGGCCGTTCGCGGCCTCGTCCCGATGCCGCCCGGGGCCGTTCGCGGCCTCGTCCCGATGCCGCCTGGGCGTCAGGTTGCCGGACGGCGCAGGACGCTGACCGCGAAGGGCGCGTCGTCACGCCACGGGCGCAGGTCCCAGGTGGCGAAGCGGTGTTCGAGGCGCAGCCCGGCGGCGACCGCGTCGGCGTCGAACGCGGTCAGCGGGTAACCGCGTTCGGTGCCGAAGCCCACCGCCAGGACGCCGTCCGGACGCAGGTGCCCGGCGAGGCGGCGCAGCACCTCCGGCTCGGTGCCGACGGCGACGAACGCGAGCACGTTGCCGGCGAGCACGGCGGCGTCGAACGGCTCGCCCTCTCCCATCGCCGGCAGGTCCAGGTCGGCCAGGTCGGCGACGAGCCAGCGCGGACCGGGATGATCGGCGCGGGCGGCCTCCACGAGGACGGGGTCGGCGTCCACCCCGACGACGGTGTGCCCGCGCTGGGCCAGGGCCGCGCCGACCCGGCCGGTGCCACTGCCGGCGTCGAGGATCCGTGACCCGGGCTCGACCAGGGTGTCCACCAGTCGGGCCTCGCCGGCCAGGTCGGCGCCCTCGGCGGCGAGTTTGCGGAACCGGTCGACGTACCACTGCGAGTGCTCCGGACCGGTGTCGGTCGCCCAGCGGGTCGGGTTGGCCATACGGCCCACGGTAACCGGGTCGGCCGGGGCCGGGCTGGCGGGTGCGCCGATCGGTGGCGGCTCAGCGGCGCCGGGGTCGGCGTGTCGTACCGCTGTGTCGCCACCGATCGCGCGGTCGGCTCAGCCCTTCTCCGCGCCGCTGGTCAGGCCCTCGGTCAGGAGCCGTTCACTGGCGAAGAAGAGGATCACGATGGGCAGGGTGAGGACGACCGATCCGGCCATCAGCACCGTCTTGGGCACCTCCACGCCGTCGGAGAGCAGCGACAGACCGAGCGACACCGTCCAGCGGTCGGGTCTGTCGACCAGGAACAGCAGGGCGAACAGGAACTCGTTCCAGGCGATCATGAAGTCGTACAGCGCGACCGCCATGATCGACGGCATCGCGAGGGGCAGGCTGACCCGGCGGATGATGCCGAGCCGGCCGGCGCCGTCGATGGCCGCGGACTCCTCCAGACTGACCGGGATGGTCTCGAAGTAGTTCTTCAGCATGTAGACCGACACCGGCAGGGTCTGCGAGACGTAGACCAGCACCAGCCCGAACAGCGAACCGCGCAGCCCGGCGAGGCTGAACACCACGAACAGCGGGATCGCGATGACGATCGAGGGGAACAGGTAGACCGCCAGGAACAGGAAGTCGACCTGCCGCCGACCGAAGAACCGCAGCCGGGCCACCGCGTACGCGCCGGGGATCGCGACGAGCAGCGTGAGGACGGTCGCCGCGATCGCCACCAAGGCGCTGTTGCGGATGAAGGTGAGGAATCCCTGGCCGCCGTCGTCGGTGGCCTTGAGGACCTCGGCGTACGTGGCCACGGTCAGCTCGCCGAAGCCGACGACCAGCGCGCCCGGGTCGAGCAGCAGCCGCTCGATGGGGCGTACCGAGAGCACCAGCATGTAGTAGAAGGGGAAGACGGTGACCACCAGGAACGCGGCGATCACCAGGCGGCGCAGCCAGCGCAGGCTCACCGTCTCGACCATGTCCCGGTCCATCAGCCGACCCTCCGTCCGAAGAAGCGCAGATAGATCAGCACGAACACGATGAGTACCACGGCCAGCACGACCGCCTGGGCGGCAGCGGCCCCGACGTCGGTACGGGCGGTGAGGAACTCGTAGACCCGGACGCTGACCACCTCCGTGCCGGCGGCCCCGCCGGTGAGCAGGTAGACGTCGTCGAACTTGTTGAACGTCATGATGAAGCGCAGCATGCCCAGCAGGGCGATCACCGGCAGGAGCTGCGGCAGCAGGATGTGCCGGAACCGCTGCGTGGGGGTGGCCCCGTCGACCCGGGCGGCCTCCTCCAGTTCGCCGGGCACCGCCTGGAGTCGGGCCAGCAGGAACAGGAACGCGAACGGGAAGTACCGCCACGCCTCGAACGTGATGACCGTGGCCAGCGCCGTCGACTCCTGGGTGAGGAACGGCACCGGCGCGTCCCAGCCCAACAGGCGCTGCCCCCAGTGGTTCACGATGCCGAGCTGCGGGTCGAGCATCACCTGCCAGACGAAGGTCACCGCGACCACCGGCGCCACGTACGGCAGCAGCATGGAGGCCCGTACCAGCGTGCGGCCGCGGAACGGCCGGCGGACGACGAGCGCGGCGACCAGGCCGAGCACGATCGACCCGACGGTGCCGCCGACGCTGTAGAGCAGCGTGACCCACAGCGTGTCGGCGAAGCCGGGGGTGTGCAGCACCCGGTCGATGTTGTCCAGGGTCAGCTCGCCGAACAGGCCGGTCTTGCGCAGGGTGGCGAGCCGGACCCGCTGGAAGGCGAGCACCACGGTCCAGACGATCGGGATGCCGATGACGACGATGGTGACGAGCAGGGTCGGCGCGACCAACGCCAGCCCGGCGCGGGACTCTCGGCGGCGCAGCGTCAGCGGTCGACGACGCGCCCGCTCCGGCCGCTCTTCGGTGGGGGAGCGGCCGGGCGCGGTGGTGGTCAATTGACGCTCGCCTTGATCGCCTCGACGTCCTTCTTGGCCCGACCGGCGGCGGCCGCCGCGTCGGACTTGCCGGCGGTGAGGTCGCCCAGCACCTTGGGCACCGGAAGTTCACCGAGCATCGCGCCGACCAGCTTTCCCTGGCCCTGGCTGAGCCCCCAGCGCCCGAACGTGTCCGGGCTGCGCCGCAGGGTGGCGAGCACGTCGTCGCCGTACACGTCGGTGAGGGGTTTCTTGGTGTCCACGCCGGCCGGGCTGGTGGTCCAGGCGGTCAGGAACGCCTCCGGCTCGGCCGGGGTGCCCTTGCGCACCGGGAAGCGGCCCTCGGGGGACATGCCGAACCAGCGCGGGTAACCGTCGCCGAGCATGTACTCCACGAAGGACTTGGCAGGGTCGGTCACCGCGCCGTCCAGCACCGCCCACGAGCTGATCTCGCCGTACTGCGCGGGTTCGGCGCCGTTCGGACCCTTGATCGCGGTGACGAACCCGCTGTTCTTGGCGAGGAACGCCGGGTCGGCCTGGCACTGCGGGCAGGTGGGCTTGGCGTCGTTACGCAGCCCGGCCAGCTCGTCGAGGATGAACGGCGACCAGATCACCATGGCCGCCTTGCCCGCGAAGTAGGTGGCCCGGGTGGTGTCGACGTCCTGCGCGCCCTTGACGGAGCTGGTGCGGATCAGGTCGCCGTAGAAGCGGAACGCCTCGACGCACTGCGGGGAGTCGAGGGTGACGGCGCCGGAGTCGTCGGTGAGCTGGCAACCGTTGGCCAGGGCCAGGTGCTCGAAGGTCTGTTGGGTGAACACGTCGCTCGCCGAGGTGGCGGCCGTGATGCCGGCGACCCCGCCGGTGTTCAGCTTCGTCGCGGCGGTGGCGATCCGTTCGTACGTGTCGGGGGCGGGCAGGCCGGCGGCGTCGAACAGGTCCTTGCGGTAGACGAGCAGTTGCCCCCACCCGTCACTGGGCACGGAGAGCTGCTTGCCGTCGTCCGAGGTCAGCTCCAGCGCCCGGGGGGAGAACGTCTGCCGACCCAGCTCGTCGACGACCTCCGCGTTCGCCGATGCGTGCAGCAACTCGTTGCCCGCGAGCGTACGGATGCCGGCCAGCGACACCGAGCCGACCACGTCGGGCAGCTCGCCGGCGGCGGCGTTTGCGGCGATCAACGAGGGGAACTGGTCCTCGTTGACGGTGACGAGGTCGACCTGGATTCCGGTCTTGGCGGTGAAGTCCGCGATGATCGCCTTGGTGGCGGTGACGCGGTCGGCGACGTCCTCCAGGCTCCACACGGTGATCTTCTTGCTGTTGCTGTCGGATCCGTCATCGCCGCAGGCCAGCAGGGTGGACGTGGCCAGGGCCAGGATCAGGGTGGTGGCGAGTATCCGCCTCGGAGGTGCTGACATCGGTGGCACTCCTCTCGAAGGGTACAAGAGGGATTCAACACCTTCGATTGATCAATAGCAAGACATATGGCTATTTTGTGGCTATCCTGGAGCCCAGTGCTACCGGGATGTGACACATGGGCAACTGGGTGGTCTCCCTCGCCGGGCCTCGACAGATCAGTCTCGAGCCCTGCCCGCCAGATCCGCTCGGTCCCGGCCAGGTCCGGGTCCGCACCTGCTACTCGGGCATCTCCGCCGGCACCGAGCTGACCCTCTACCGGGGCAGCAATCCCCGGCTCCGCAAGGACTGGGACGACACCGCCCGCATGTTCGTCCCCCGTCAGGCCCCCGTGCCGTACCCGTTGGTCGGCTTCGGCTACGAGGAGGTCGGCGAGGTCATCGAGGTGGCCGCGGAGGTCGCCGACCGGCATCCGGGCCAGCTCGTGTGGGGCATCTGGGGGCACCGCGCCGAGGCCGTGCTCCCCGCCGACGCGGTCCGACCCCTGCCCGTCGGGCTGGACCCGCTCGCCGCGGTCTTCGCCCGGCCCGGCGCCATCGCGCTGACCGCCGTGCTCGCCGGCGACCTGCACCTGGGCGACTGGGTCGGCGTCTTCGGGCAGGGCGTCATCGGGCTGCTCGCCACCCGCCTCGCGGCGCTGTCCGGCGCTCGGGTGGTGGCCGTCGACCGGGTGCCCGGCCGGCTGGCCCACGCCACCCACTACGGCGCACGGACCACCGTGGACGCCGAGGTCCGGTCCGCCGCCACCGTGCTGCGCGAGGCCACCGGCGGCCGGGGCGCGGACGTCTGCCTGGAGCTGTCCGGGGCGTACCCGGCGCTGCACGAGGCGATCCGCTCCACCGCGCACGCCGGCCGGGTCGTGGCCGCCGGTTTCTACCAGGGCCAGGCCGACGGGCTCGGCCTCGGCGAGGAGTTCCACCACAACCGCATCCAGCTGGTGGCCGCCCAGGTCTCCGGGCCCACCCCCGCGCCGGGCATGGCCGGCCGGTGGACCGGTGACCGGGTGGCACAGACCTTCATGGAGCTGGTGGCCGACCGCAGCGTCGACCCGCTGCCGCTGGTCAGCCACATCGTCGACGCCAGCGCGGTCGCCGACGCCCTCGCGCTGCTCGACCGCGGCGCCGGTGACGTCCTCCAAGTGGTGTTGAGGTTCTAGATGACCACCATCGCGCTCGCCTGCCAGGAACAGCTCCTGCCGGGCACCAACCTGATCCAGAAGTACGCCCTCGCCACCGCGCTCGGCTACCAGGGCATCGAGCTGCGCGGTCGCGGTGACCTCGCGTTCGCCCGCCGCCTGCCCGAACTGCGCCGGGCCCGCGCCGCCGGCGTGGTGATGCCCACCGTCTGCGTCGAGATGACCCACTTCATCGGCGACTTCGACCCCGACCGGTCCGCCGACGCGGTCCGCAACCTGCGCTCCCAGCTCTCGGTCATCGCCGAGCTGGGCGGCATCGGGGCGATGACCCCGGCCGCCTGGGGGATGTTCTCCCGGCGGCTGCCGCCCTTCGAACCGCCACGCCCGCCGGCCGGCGACCGGCAGGTGCTCCTGGACACCCTCGGCGAGCTGGGCGAACACGCCCGGGCCGAGGGGGTCACCCTGTTCCTCGAACCCCTCAACCGGTACGAGGACCACATGGTCAACCGGCTCGACGAGGCGGTCGCCCTGTGCGCCGCCCTCGGGCTGCCCTCGGTCCGGGTGGTCGCCGACACCTTCCACATGAACATCGAGGAGGACGACCCGCACCGGGCACTGCGGGCCGCCGCGCCGTACCTCGGGCACGTGCAGGTCAGCGACTCCAACCGGTACCAGCCCGGCGCCGGGCACCTCGACTGGACCGGGCTCGTACGGACCCTGCTGGAGCTGGACTACCGGGGCTGGCTGTCCCTCGAGTGCCGGCTGCGCGGCGACCCCGTCCGCGCCCTCGCTGAGGCCGTCACGGTGCTGCGGCACGCGCTGCCCCGCCGGGCCGCGGCATGACCGCCAACGCCGTACCGGCCCGCATCGGCGGTACGGCCGAGCCGGCCGGGCTGAGCCGGCTGGCCGTCGCCACACTGGACGCGAACTGGGAGCACGACCACACGGTGCCGTCGCGCACGCTCTACCCGCACCAGTGGAGCTGGGACTCGGCGTTCATCGCGATCGGGCTGGCCCACGTCCGGCCCGGGCGGGCCTGGCGGGAGCTGGCGAGTCTGTTCCGGGCGCAGTGGGCCGACGGACGGGTACCGCACATCGTGTTCAACCCGGCGCTGCGGGTCGGCGCGTACTTCCCCGGCCCCGACCTGTGGCGCTCGTCCGACGTGCCGGGCGCCCCGGGGGTCGACACCTCCGGCCTCGTCCAGCCGCCGGTGCACGCGCTCGCCGCGCTGCTGGCCTACCGGCGGGCGCCCGACCAGAGCGGCCTGGCCGCGTTGCGCCGGCTCTACCCGGCGCTGGTCGCTCAGCAGCGCTATCTGGCCGAGCGGCGGGATGTGGCCGGCGACGGGCTGGTGTGCGTCGTACATCCGTGGGAGTCCGGACTGGACAACAGCCCCGCCTGGGACGAGCCGATGGCCGCGGTCGACGCCGAGGCGGCCGTCATGCGCGCGTACCGTCGCCACGACACCGCGCACGCCGACGCCGCGCACCGCCCCACGGACCTGGACTACGCGCGCTACCTGGCGATCGTCGCGGCCTACCGCGACCACGGCTACGCCGACCGCGACCTGGCCGACGACCATCCGTTCCTGGTGGAGTGCCCGCTGTTCAACGCCGCGTTCGGCTCCGCCGAGCACGCGCTGGCCGACATCGCCACGCTGACCGGCTTCGACCCGGGCCCACACCGGGTCCGCGCGGACCGCGTCACCGAGGCGTTGGTACGACGGCTGTACGACCCGGTCACCGGCACGTTCCAGCCCCGCGACCTGCGCGCCGGCCGGCTCGTCGGCGCGCGTACCGTGCTCGGGCTCGCGCCGTTGCTCCTGCCCAACCTGCCGGCCCGGCAGGTCGACGCGCTCGTCGCCGAGGCGACGTCGGCGCGCTTCGGGGTGGCCCGGCGGATGGACCGGCCGCTGCCCAGCTACGACCGCACCGCGCCCGACTTCGAGCCGCCGCGCTACTGGCGCGGGCCGAGCTGGCTGAACATCGGCTGGCTGGTGCGGCGCGGGCTGAACACCCACGGTCACCCGGAGCTGGCCGCCGGCCTACGCCGTTCGATGATCGATCTGGTGGCCGGGGCGGGCTGCCACGAGTACTTCCACCCCGACACGGGCGCCGGGCTGGGCTCACCGGCGTTCGGTTGGACCGCCGCGCTCCTGCTCGACCTGCTCGCCGCGTGAATGTTCCCGCCGGCGTCGGGTGGTAACGTGCCTGCTCCCAGCGGGGCGGGAGGCGGCGTGCGCGAGATCGACAAGGTGGCGTGGATCCTGATCGAGGACGGGCGGGTGCTGAGCACCCGGTCGCAGGGCAAGGACGTGTGGTATCTGCCCGGCGGCAAGCGCGAGCCCGGGGAGAGCGACCTGGAGACCCTGCGCCGGGAGATCGGTGAGGAGTTGAGCGTCGAGGTGGAGGTGCGCGGGGCGACGCACCTGGGCACGTTCACCGCGCAGGCGCACGGGCACACGGCCGGCGTCGCGGTGCGCATGACCTGCTACCAGGCCGGATACCGGGGACGGTTGCAGCCGGCCAGCGAGATCGCCGAGATGGCCTGGCTCGGATACGCCGACCGGCACCGCACCTCCCCGGTCGATCAGCTCATCTTCGACCACCTGTCGGCCGCCGACCTGCTGCGCTGACTGTCGCTGGCCCGCGTCCGGCGCTGTTTGCCGCCCTCGGGCGCGGGTAACCGCCCCGGCGTGACCGACATCGCGGGCGGCGACGGGTTTGGGCACTTCATCGACGCGGTGTCCCGGCGCTCCGGCCTACCGACCGGGCAGGCTGCCGCTCTCGCCCGCGCGGTGCTCACCACGATGGCGGAACGCGTCACCGGTGCCGCGCCCGACCCCGCCGGGCACCTCCCCGACCAGGTCGACGGCTACCTGTACGACTTCGCGCCGGATGCCCACCCGACCGATCCGGTCCCGGCCGTCACGACCGGCGGTGACGTGCTCGACACCGGTGTGGGCTTCGACGTCGGTGGGCCGGCCACGCCGCCACCCATGGACGCCGGTCCGGTGGACTTCCTACGCCGGGTGAGCCAGCGTGCCGGAGTGGACGCGGCCACGGCACGGCTGGGCACGGGCGCTGTGTTCGCGACCCTGCGCGAGGCGGTGACCGTACGGGAGTTCCACGAGATGGTGGCCCGACTGCCGCACGACGAGGACCGGCCCGATCCGGTGTGATCGAGAGAGACGATCCGCCTGCGGTCGAGGTCGCCTTTGGGCCGTGCGTCCGTGTCGCTCCGATCCATGCCATTGCGCTGTTGACGCCACCTCTGCCAGGGCTCCGTCCTGGTTCCGGGACGTACGATCAGAGGCACCGCAGCCCGTCGTCGGCTGGTAACGCTCCTTGAGGAAGCGGAGCGACATGAACATCTGGGAGAAGCTCAAGAGGCTCGTCACGCGCAAGAGCGAGTCGAGCTGGGGGCCCGAAGTGACCGTTCACCACCCGCCAGCCGAACTGCCCCAACCGGGCGGTGGCGGCGTCGGCGGGTTCGACGCGTCAGCGGTGGACAGCGGTGTGAGCGGCGGCGGTCAGGTGGAGACCGGCACCTACACACCACCGCCGCCGGGTTCGCGCCTGGCCGCCGGCCAGGCCGTCGACAGGTATCTGGCGCTGACGATCGCGCAGCAGACCGCCCGCGAAGCCTGCGGCATGGACGCCGGTCTGCCGACGATCCACACGACCGAATTCCAACGGATGACTGTCGACGACGGCCACGGCCATCTGGTGCCCGGCTGGGAGGCAAGGGTCTTCTTCACCTGCCCCGGCCCGCCGATCACCTAGCTGCGCGGCGTCGGTGCGGTCAGGGGCGCGGGCGTCACCCTTCGGCGTCGGACGGCTCCTCGGGCTCGCTGACCCAGGCCGAGAAGACCGGCACCCCGTGCCAGGGCCCGGTGGTCCCGTCCGCCCTGCTGTCGGTGGCGACGGCCACCACGGCGTACGGGTGGCCGAAGCGCAGTTCGGCAGTACGTGCGACTCCCTCCGGTGGCAGGCTGACCGTGCCGAACATCCCGGTCACCGCCGCCGCCTCGAACCCGTACCGGCCGTACCGGGCCATCGCCACCTGCCCTGCCTCGAAGCTCTGAACGGGTTGGTCGAGGGCCCGGGCCAGTGTCCCGACCGCGGCCTCGAAGCCCAGCGTCTCGGCGGTGAGATCGTGCTCGCTCCGCGCCGACCAGCAGGGGAGTACCGCCTGATGCCGCTCCTCGCGGCCGTCGCGCGCACGGGTCCGTACCCGCTCCTCGCGCAGTGTCCACAGCGGGGTCTCGCCGAGCGGCAGGTCGAACAGTGACCGCCGACCCGCCGGTGGCGCGCCGTCGGCCGCGCCGACACTGAGTCGGTACGCGGTGGCGAGCACATCGGCCGCCGGCACGTGCGGCGCGGCGGCCACCGAGAGGACCACAAGTCCCGCGCCGTCGGTCTCCTGGGCTCGGGCGGTGTGCACGATGACGTCGCCGGCCCGGTCGGTCGTGACGATGGCCCCCTGGTGCCCGTGACCCGGGCTGCGCAACGTCTGGCGGAGGTCGCCCGCCCAGGCGCTACCGGGACCGAGCGCCCGGGCGTCGGTGACGTCGAACGGCGCGGCCCACGAGATGCGGGTGGCGAGCGCGCTGGCCAGGGCGAACACCACGTCCGGGCGGACCTTCAGGGGGAACGTCTCGATCAGGCCGTCGGTGTGCTCGCGCGCCCAGGCGTCCAGGCCGGCCTGGTCGGGGAGCGGGCCGACCTCGGTCGTCGCGGGGAGCGTGGCCCGCCACCCGGCCGGCTCGTCGACTCCTCGAACCGCCCGGAGCCACAACGCCGTGGCGGACGCGACCAGCGGGTGCGGCGCGTCCAGCAGCATGCGGGCCACCTCCGCCGCGCCCACCAGGTCGGTGCCGAGCGCCGCCGCCAGGGCCTCGGCCGCCGCGTCCGGGCCGGCTGTGTCCGGGCCGGCTGTGTCCGGGCCGGCTGTGTCCGGGCCGGCTGCGTCCGGGCCGGCTGTGTCCGGGCCGGTCGCCGGCCCGGCCCCGGTCGTCGCGGCGCTGACGGCGAGCAGCAGCCAGGCGCCGAGCGGGGAGGCGACGTGGTGCCGGTCGCCGATGGTGGCGTGCATCCGCTCGGCGTACGCGGACAGCGGGCCGTGCAGGTCGTTCGTCATGCCTCCACTCTGCCCGGCCCGACCCGGTCCGGCATCCGCACCGGCCCGGTCACGACCACAGCTCGAACGGCTCGTCGATCCGCTCGCCGGCCAGGAAGGGCGTGATCAGCCGGGGGAGCTGACCGGGATAGAAGCGTTCGGCGCTGGCCACGACGTCGGCAAGCGGCCACCAGCGGAAGCCGAAGTAGTCCTCCCGCTCGTAGTCGAGCCGGTCCGTCTCGTCCACGTCCGGGCCGGGACCGGCCAGTCGGACGGTGACGATCACCTCGTCCTGGACGTGGCGCAACTGGCGGTGCAGGAAGCTGGCCCGCCGTCGCCACGTCGGCGCGCCCACCTGGTCGGCGGTCACGATGATGCCGGTCTCCTCGCGCAACTCCCGCACCGCGGTCTCGCGGTATGTCTCGCCCGGGTCCATGCCGCCGCCGGGCAGCTCCCACCAGGTGCCGAGGCGAGGGTGGTCCGGGTCGCGGGTGTGGAACAGCAGCACCCGGTCGGAGGCGTCGACAACGACCACGCGCACCGCGCGCCGCTCAAGGATCGGCAGGTCGTCGGGCAGTTGGTCCATCGGCTCAGTCTGCCGCAGCGCTCCGGCTCCGGGGGCCCGCGCGGGGGCCGGTAGGCTGCCCGCCGTGGCTGGTCTGTTGAGGAACGTGGCACAACGCATCTCCCGGGTGGGCGCGGCGATTCCGTCGCCCCGGCGTACCGGGCCGTCTCCGGCACGGGTGGCCCGCCCGCGCCAGGTGAACGCGTTGCAGCGGCGCGAGCTGAGCTACGCGCCGGAGGTCGACGGCCAGGCCGACCCGGGTGAGATCGTGTGGACGTGGGTGCCGTACGAGGACGACCCCCGTCAGGGCAAGGACCGCCCGGTGCTGGTGGTGGGGCGGCACAGCCGGACGCTGTTCGGGCTGATGCTGTCCAGTCAGAGCGAGCGGGACGGGCAGCGGCACTGGTTCGCGCTCGGCCCCGGCGAGTGGGACCGGGACAATCGGCCGAGCTGGGTCCGGCTCGACCGCGTGCTCACCATGCGCGAGGACAGCATCCGCCGCGAGGGTGCCGTGCTCGATCGGTCCCGGTTCGACCGGGTCGGGCAGGCGCTGCGCGCCGGCTACGGCTGGCGCTGACCGTACCCCTCGGCGGCCGGACGGACCGTCAGGCCGGCTCGCGGCTCGGACCGACCGCGGCGCCCTGCGCCTCCGGCGGCGGGTACGGCTGCTCGGCGAGGAGCCGGGCCAGGTGGGCGCTGTTGAGCGCGAGGGCCTTGGTGGTACGACCGGTGGTGTCCGGCTTGGGACCGACGTCGCGGTAGTCCACCGTGTGCAGCGCCTCGCCGACCCAGTAGGTCGCGCCGGCTGCGGCCACGGTGAAGCCCACCTCGTTGAGCGCCCCCTGGATTTCGGCGATGGTGTGGTGCGCGCCGTCCTCGTTGCCGACGACCGCGACGCCGGCCACCTTGCCGTAGGTGAGCAGCCGCCCCTTGTCGTCGGTTTCGGACAGCTCGGCGTCGAGGCGTTCCAGGACCATCTTGGTGACGCTCGCCGGCTGGCCGAGCCAGATCGGCGTGGCGATGATGAGGATCTGGGCGGCGAGGAGCTTGGCGCGGATGGCGGGCCAACCGTCGCCGTTGCCCTCGTCGGTCGACACCCCGAAGTGCACGTCGTGGTCGACCACCCGGACGATTTCGCCGTCGACGCCCTGGCGGGCCAGTTCGGCCAGCACCTCCCGGCCCAGTTGCTCGGAGCTGGAGGGGGCGGGCGACGGTTTGAGGGTGCAGTTGAGTACCAGGGCGCGGACGCTCACCACGACGGGTTCCTCTCGTCGGTCGTATCGGGCTGCTCTCCCCGTACCCGTGTGTCGGGTCGAATCACGGTCTTGTTCCGGTGAAACCGTTGACCGTCGGCGGTCGAGCTGTAGATTCAACCTGTCGGTTGATTAGCTAGGTGGTTGAAAGCGACATGACAGCGGACCCGGTCAGCGCCGTGTTCGGCGCGCTCGCCGACCCGACCCGCCGCGCCATCCTGGCCCGGCTCGCCACCGGCGAGGCGACGGTCAACGAACTGGCCGCGCCGTTCCCGATCAGCGTCCAGGCCATCTCCAAGCACCTGGGCGTGTTGGAGCGCGCCGGGCTGATCGTGCGGACCCGCGACGCCCAGTGGCGGCGGTGCCGCCTCGATCCGACGCCGCTACGTACCGTCGCCGAGTGGGTCGACCAGTACCGCCGGCTCTGGGCCGAACGCTACGACGCCCTCGACGACTATCTACACGACCTGAAGGAGACCAGCCATGACCGAGGCCCGTGACCTGACGGTCTACGTGTCCTCCGAGCGGGACATCACGATGGTCCGTTCGTTCGACGCCCCGCGAGACCTCGTCTTCGCCGCGCACACCCAAGCCGAGCACCTCAAGCAATGGTGGTGCCGGGGCAATCCGGCGGACACCGCCGCCCAGCGCGACGGCATCGTCGAGGCCGGCATGGCGCAGGGCACCGCCGAGTCGTACGCGGCCCTCGACCGGCACCTGTCCACCATGCACTGACGGACGGGACCGTGTTGATCAAAAGGTTCGCGTCAGAATATGAGCCGATCCTGACGCGAACCTCTTGATCGACACGGGCGAGGGTCTGAGGTTGTGGAGGTTTTGGGGTGGGTTGAGGAGGCGTTTGGGCTTCGGCTGTCCACGGTGGACGAGGTTCCGTATGGGGCTGATCTGCGGGCTCGGCTGTGGCGGGGTGAGACGGGCGACGGCGCGCGGTATGCCGTCAAGGTCAGCGGTGGTGGTACGCCGGCCGGTCTGATCGTGTCCGCGCACCTGGCCGAGCGGGGCGTGCCGGGTGTCGCGGCGCCGGTCCGCACCCGTGACGGGCGTCTGTACGCCGAGCGTGACGGGGTACGCCTCTCCGTTGTCCCGTGGGTGTCCGACCTGCGGGCGCTGGACGGCCCGATGAGCGAGGCGCACTGGCGTGCCTACGGGAAACTGCTGGCCGCCGTTCACGCGGTCCCGGTCACCGGTGAACTGGAACGGCTGCTGCCGGGCGGCGGTGACGCGTACCCCTCGATCGTGGCCGCGACCCGGGACGTGGCCGAACGGCTCCGTGATCAGGCCGACTCGGGCGATCCGTTGGTGGCCGACCTGGCGGCGCACTGGGCGGCGCACGCCGACCGCATGTCCACCCTGCTCGGTGGGGTCGAGCGACTCGCCGCCCACCGGTCGGGGCCGGCGGTGGTCCGCCACGGCGATCCCCATCTGGGCAACCTGCTGCTCGGCCCCAACGGCCAGGTCTGGTTGATCGACTGGGACGACGCCGTGCTCGCCCCGCGCGAGTGCGACCTGATGTTCGTCGTGGGCGGGGTGCTCGCCTTCGCGCCGATCACCCCCGGGCAGGAGAGGGCCGTGCTCGCCGGGTACGACGCGGTCGACATCGACGCGGCGCGGCTGGCCTGGTTCCTCGCGGTGCGCGCGCTCGACGACCTCAGCGACTGGACCCGCCAGGCGTTGGACCCGACCGCGAGCCCCGACGATCGCGCGACCGCCGCCCGGATCGTTCGTGGGCTCGTGTCGCCGGTCGGCCTGGTCACCCTCGCCGATGCCGCGCTGCGTGACCTCGCCGGGCGGCGCTGAGCGGCCCGGAAACGCGAAATGGCAGGGAGATCCAACTCCCTGCCACCTCTAACGTATATCGCACCCGGGGTCTTGCGGCAAGACCCCCGTCGTGCCGCAGAATCGTCACCCGAAGCCCAAACCTGGGAAAATCGGGGGAATCGTGATCGATGTCATCATTGCCGGCGGCGGACCGACCGGGCTGATGCTCGCCAGTGAGTTGCGGCTGCACGACGTACGCGTCGTGGTGCTGGAGAGGGATGCCGAGCCGACCCGCTTCGTCCGTTCACTCGGCCTGCACGCGCGCAGCATCGAAATCATGGACCAGCGCGGACTGCTGGAGCGCTTCCTCGCCCTGGGTACGCGGCATCCACTCGGGGGCTACTTCGCGGCGATCCCCAAGCCGCCGCCGGCCGGCCTCGACAGTGCCCACGCGTACGTCCTCGGCATCCCGCAGACCACCACGGACCGCCTGCTGGCGGAGCACGCCGTGGAGGTCGGCGTCGAGGTCCGGCGCGGCAGCGAGGTGGTCGGGCTGCGCCAGGACGACGACGGGGTGACGGTGGAGCTGGCCGACGGGACGCGGTTGCGGTCGCGCTTCGTGGTCGGCTGCGACGGCGGCCGGAGCACGGTCCGTCGGCTGCTCGGCGTCGACTTCCCCGGTGAACCCAGCCGGGTCGACTCGCTGCTGGGCGAGATGGAGGTGGGGGTACCCCCGGAGACGGTGGCGGACGTGGTCGCCGAGGTGCGCAGGACCCACCTCCGCTTCGGTCTCGGGCCACTCGGCGACGGTGTGTACCGGGTCCTCGTGCCCGCCCAGGGAGTGGCCGAGGACCGCGATGTCCCGCCGACGATCGAGGAGTTCCAACAGCAACTGCGGGCGTACGCGGGCACCGACTTCGGCGTGCACTCGCCGCGCTGGCTGTCCCGCTTCGGCGACGCCACCCGGTTGGCCGAGCGTTACCGGGTCGGCCGGGTGCTGCTGGCCGGCGACGCCGCGCACATCCATCCGCCGACCGGCGGGCAGGGCCTCAACCTCGGTATCCAGGACGCGGTCAACCTCGGTTGGAAACTGGCCGCCGAGGTCGCCGGCTGGGCGCCCGACGGGCTGCTGGACAGCTACCACGCCGAGCGGCACCCGGTGGCCGCCGACGTCCTGGTCAACACCCGTGCGCAGATGTTCCTGCTGTCACCGGATCCGGGGCCGCAGGCGGTACGCCACCTGTTGTCGGAGCTGATGGACTTCGAGGACGTGAACCGGTACCTGATCGAGAAGGTCACCGCGATCGGGGTCCGCTACGACTTCGGCACGGGTCACGAGCTGCTCGGCCGGCACCTGCGGGACGTCCGGCTGACCCGGGGACGTCTCTACGAACTGATGCGCGCAGGCCGCGGGCTGCTGCTCGACGCGACCGGTCGCCTCTCGGCCGCCGGATGGGCGGACCGGGTCGACCACGTCGTCGACGTCGGTGACGGGTTCGACGTACCCGGTGTGCTGCTGCGTCCGGACGGCCACGTGGCGTGGGTCGGTGACGATCAGACCGACCTGGTGGGCCAGCTGCGCCGGTGGTTCGGCGCGAGCGCCACCATGCCCTAGTCCATGAAGCGGGCGCTGTCGACGAGCTGTCGCGGCGCCCGCGGGCCGGAGAGGCTCTTCGCCTGGTACATGGCCGCGTCGGCGCGGCTGAGCGCGTCGGTGAGCTGGGTCGGACAGGTCACCGGGGCGAGCCCCACCGACGCGGTGACCCGGACACTGCACCCGGTCAGCCGGATCGGCGCGGCGACGGTCTCGCTGAGGCGTCGGGTGGCGTGTTCGATCCAGCGTCGGTCGACGGTCGGGCTGGCGAGCAGCCCCGCGAACTCGTCGCCGCCGAGGCGGGCTACGAGGTTGTCGCCCGCGAACCCGGCCAGTCGTTCCGCGACGCTGATCAGCACCTGGTCGCCGGCGGCGTGCCCGTACCGGTCGTTGATCTGCTTGAAGTCGTCGAGGTCGAGCACGATGGCGATCAGCGGCTCACCGTCGGCGTTGGTGAGCAGGGTGGCCGCGAGACGGTAGAAGGCGCGGCGGTTGGGCAGCCCGGTGAGCGGGTCGTGGCTGGCGGCGTGGCGTTCGGCGGCCAGCTCGGCCTGGAGGTGCTCGATCTCGGCCTCGGCGCGTACGGCGCGGCGGCGCAGTTGCCAGGAGGAGAGCAGGGCGCCCGCGGCACAGACGCCGGAGGCAACGCTCATCGGATCCGGCAGGAGACCTCCCATCGCCGCGACCGCCTCCCGCCTTCGGTCTGCGCGGCGCGCCTGCCGCGTCGGGGCCAGTTTTCCCTGGTCATCACCCCGCTGGGGGTAACACAAAGTGAACGGATAAGCACCGATCACGTGCGTTATCATGCTCGCCATCCGGTGCAGATGCAATAGCAGATGCACGTGCATACGGCCCGACCCCGATACCGCACCTCGCCGCGTCACCGCTCCTCCCACGGGCACCGGCGGGCTCGTGAGCAGAAAGACGCCTCTCATGCAGCAGCCACCCAATGGCGTTCCGATCCCTCTGTTGCCTCCTTTGACCTGGCAGAAGAGTCGCCGTAGCAACCCGAGCGGCAACTGCGTCGAACTCGCCGAACTGCCCGGAGGGGCCGGCATCGCCGTCCGCAACTCGCGTCATCCGGAAGGGCCGGCGCTGATCTACACAGTGGACGAGATCGCCGCCTTCGTGCTCGGCGCCCGCGACGGGGACTTCGACCATCTGATCAACTGACGGCCGCGGCGGGCGGTCCCAGCGACGGGACTGAATCGCCGGTCCGGAGGAGTTCATCTCACTGTCGGTCCATGGCATGCTTACACGTCGGTCGGGCTCGGTGCCCGACCACGTGGTCGGTATCCGGAGGTCCGCACGTGACGATGGTTCCCGCCGACGGCGGCCCGACAACCGGGCCAACCGTGCTGCGCATGCTGCTCGGCGCTCAGCTTCGTCGGCTGCGGGAGTCCAGCGGGGTGACCCGGGAGGGCGCCGGGTGGGAGATCCGCTCCTCTGAGTCGAAGATCAGCCGGATGGAGCTGGGCCGGGTCGGCTTCAAGGAACGTGACGTCTCCGACCTGCTGACCCTCTACGGCGTCAACGACGAGGGGGAGCGCGAGGCGCTGCTCAAGCTCGCGCGGGACGCCAACAGTCCCGGTTGGTGGCACCGTTACGGCGACGTGCTGCCCAGTTGGTTCCAGTCCTACCTGGGCCTGGAAGCGGCGGCGGCGCTGATCCGCAGCTACGAGGTGCAGTTCGTCCCCGGCCTCCTGCAGACCCGGGAGTACGCCCGGGCGGTCGTGCTGCTCGGGCACGGCGGCGCCGGCGTCGCCGAGATCGACCGCCGGGTGGATCTGCGGATGCAGCGTCAGCAACTGCTGCTCCGGGACAAGCCGCCGCTGCTCTGGGCCGTGGTGGACGAGGCGGCGCTGCGCCGCCCGATCGGCGGTCGCGAGGTGATGCGGGGCCAGCTCACCGCGCTCATCGAGGCGACCAAGTCGCCCACCGTCCGACTTCAGGTCATCCCTTTCGCCGCAGGTGGTCACGCGGCGGCCGGTGGCGCCTTCACCATCCTGCGCTTCGGTGACCAGGAGTTGCCCGACATCGTCTACATCGAACAGTTGACCAGCGCCATCTACCTGGACAAGCGCGACGACCTCGACTACTACGCCGTGGCCATGGAGCGGCTCTGCGTCGAGGCGGAGCCGCCGGAGCGTACGCCGGAGATCCTGGGCCGGTTGCTGGAGGAGACCTACCCGCAGTGACGGTGCCCTGAGGGCGCGCGCGGGTTCATTGGCATTGACCGTTGCCGACGTGTCGGGCTAGTCTCTGTATCGATCCAGTCTGAATCGATACAGAAGGGCGTCGAGTGAAGCCGACACTGCAAGCCGTGGCGGACGCCGTCGGTGTCTCCCGTAGCACCGTGTCCAATGCCTACAGTCGCCCCGACCAGCTCTCGTCGGCCCTGCGCGAGCGCATCCTCGTCGCCGCGCGCCAGCTCGGCTACCCGGGACCCAACCCGACCGCCCGCTCCCTGCGCCGTGGCTTCGTCGGCTCGATCGGGGTGCTGTTCACGTCGCAACTGTCGTACGCCTTCACCGACCCCTTCGCCGTCCGCTTCCTCGCCGGGGTGGGCGCCGCGACCGAGCGACACGGCACCAGCATGCTGCTCGTGCCCCTGCCGCAGGCGCAGGCCGACGCCCGTCGAGCCGTGGAGAACGCCGCCGTCGACGGCTTCTGCGTGTACTGCGTGGCCGACGAGGAGTGGGCGCTGGACGTCATCCGGGCGCGCGGCCTGCCGTACGTCAGCACGGCCGTACGCGACGACGCCGCCGCTGACGAGCGGTTCGTGGGCATCGACGAGCGGGCCGCCGCGCACAGCGTCGCCGCGCACGTGGCCGGTCTCGGCCACCGGAGGGTCGCCCTGCTCGTGGACTCCGTCCTGCCCGACGCGCCCACCGGTCCGGTGACTCTGTCCGGGTTCGAGCGCGCCCCGCACCCGACGACCCGGGGCCGGCTCGCCGGCTTCGCCGACGCGTTCGCCGAGGTCGGTGTCGCCTGGTCGGAGCTGACCCTGGTCAACGCCCCCGGCAACAGCGGCCACGCCGCGGCGGCCGCCGTCGCCGGGCTGTTCGACCGGCCCGAACCGCCCACCGCCGTGCTGGCCGGCTCCGACGTGCTCGCCCTCGGCGTGCTCGACGCCCTGGCCCGGCGACCGGGCGGCACCCGCCCGCCGGTCTCGGTGACCGGGTTCGACGACGTCCCCGAGGCGGCGGCGGCCGGCCTCACCACCGTCCGGCAGCCGGCGCAGGAGAAGGGCCGGATCGCCGCCGAACTGCTGCTCGACCCACCCACGGACGCTGCCGCAGGTCACGTGCTGCTACCCACCGAACTCGTCGTCCGGTCCTCCACCGGACCCCACGTGAGGAGTTGACCATGGAATTCCCGACCGGATACGTCACTGCCCTCGACGCGATGAACCGCCACGTCACCTCGGCCCGACCGGACGCCCCGGTCGTCGTCGAGCGCGCCCGCCGGCCGCTGCTCGCCCCGACCCGGCAGTTGACCGCCGTCGCCCTGCGCCGGCTCGCCGACCGGATCCAGCCCCGCCCGGTGCCCCGCTGCTCCTGAGCACGGCCCCATTCCGGCACTCCGGGGACGAACAGTACCGGTCCGGACACGTAGGGTGGTCGATCGCGCACTCGCCGGGCAGACTGGTCTGGCCATGTCACCCTTCACGCCCACCCTCCGCCTCCACGACCGCTACGTGCTGCACGAGCGGATCGGTCTCGGCGGCATGTCCGAGGTGTGGCGGGCCGACGACGACGTGCTGGGCCGGCCGGTGGCGATCAAGGTACTCGCCGGCCAGCTCGCCGCCGACCCGCACCTGCGGGCCACCATCCAGCGCGAGGCCCGCGCGGCCGCCCGGCTGACCCACCCGCACGTCACTCAGGTGTACGACTACGCCGAGGCGACCCTGGCCGATGGCGTCGTCGTCCCGTACCTGGTGATGGAGCTGGTCGAGGGCCACAACCTGGCCGACCGGCTGCGCTCCGGCCCGCTGCCCTGGCCGGAGGCGGTCCGGGTGGCCGGGCACATCGCCGCCGCGCTGGCCGCCGCGCACCGCATTGGGGTGGTGCACCGCGACGTGAAGCCGGCAAACGTCATGCTCACCGACACCGGGGCCAAGGTGCTCGACTTTGGCATCGCCGCGCTCGGTGGGCTCGACAGCCAGTCCGGTGAGCCGGTGATGGGCACACCCGCGTACTTCGCCCCGGAGCGCCTCGCCGCCGGTCCGCCCGACCCGGCCAGCGACGTCTACGCCCTCGGCGCGGTGCTCTACCGCATGCTCACCGGCGCGGCGCCCCTGCCCGTACAGAGCTGGGAGGACGCCATCGAGGTGCACCGGCGGGGCACACCGGTGCCCCCGCTACGAGTGCCCGGCCTACCCGCCGACATCGCCGAGCTGACCCTCGCCTGCCTCGCCGCCGACCCGGCTCGACGGCCCAGCGCCGCACAGCTCGCCCGACGGTTCGGCGCCGGCCAGCCGGTCGAGCCCCCCACCGAGCTGCTCCGGATCGTCCCGGCCGCCCACCCGCCGACCCTGATCGACCGCTCGGCCGCCCGGCCAGCGCCGGTCGTGTCCGCGCCGGTCCGACGCCGTCCGCGCCGGCCCCTGGCGCTCGTCGTCGCGGCCGGTCTCGCCGTGCTGGTCGGCCTCGGCGCGCTGCTCAGCCAGGGCATCGGCGCACCCGACACGTCCGGCCCCGGGCCGGTGGCCGGCCCGTCGTCGCCCTCCACCACGGCGCCCCCGCCCCGGACGCAGTCGCAGTCGCCGAAGCCGGCGACGTCGGCCTCCCCGTCGCCCCGCCCCAGCAGCGCCGTGCCGTCGTCCGTCGGGCAGGGGTTGCCGGTCAGCTTCCGCCAGGTCAGCGACGAGTTCGACCAGGTGCTCACCGCGGCGGTGGCCCGTGGCGACGTGGACCGCAGAACCGCCGAGGACCTGCGCGACGACCTCGCCGACGTGAACCGACGGACCCGGGACCGTGAGCGGCGCATCGCCGACCTGCGGGACACCATCGCCGAGCTGGTGGACCGTGGCCGGTTGCCCCGGCAGACCGCCGTCCAGCTCGACACGCTGCTGGCCCAGACCCGTGAGCTAACCACCGATCGCGCCAACGACTGAGTAGTCTCGCCGGCATGACGACGACGCAGACGCACCGCCTCGCCGTACCCGGCGCTGACCTGGTCTACGACGTCCGAGGTCCACTGCCTCCGACCGGCGGGCGTCGCGCGTTGCTTCTGATCGGCCAACCGATGGCGGCGGAGGGCTTCGGCGCGCTCGCCCCGCACCTCACGGACCGGACCGTCATCACGTACGACCCGCGCGGTCTCGGTCGCAGCACCCGTAGCGATGGTCGGTCCGACCAGACGCCACAGCGGCAGGCGGCCGATCTGCACCTGCTCATCGAGGCCCTCGACGCCGGTCCGGTGGACGTGTTCGCCAGCAGCGGTGGCGCGGTGACGGCGCTCGAACTCGTCGCGACCCACCCCGGAGACGTCGCCACGCTGGTGGCGCACGAGCCGCCGATCAACGCGGTGCTCCCGGACGCCGCCGCAGCGGAGCGCGCTCGGAACGCGTTCTACGAGGCGTACCAGGCCAAGGGATTCGGCGCCGGCATGGCCGCCTTCATCGCGATGACGTCGTGGCAGGGCGAGTTCACCGACGCCTACTTCGCCCAGCCCGCCCCCGACCCCGCGATGTTCGGCCTGCCGAGCGAGGACGACGGCAGCCGCGACGATCCGCTGCTGTCCGACAGCTCATGGGCGATCACCGACTACCGCCCCGACCCGGCCGTCCTCACTGCCGCGTCGAGCCGCATCGTGATCGCGGTCGGCGCGGAGTCGACGGGCACCTACACCGCGCGTACGGCCCTCGCCACGGCGGCGCTCCTCGGCCAGGAGGCCGTGGTGTTCCCGAGTCACCACGGCGGCTTCCTCGGCGACGAGCACGGATACGCGGGCAAGCCGGAGGAGTTCGCGGCGCGGCTGCGCGAGGTTCTGGACGCCGACTGACGCCATCGTCCGTCCGGACGGCTGATCTATCCGCGGACGTCGCTGGCATGATGGGCCGATGCGAACACGGCTGATCTTCGTGCGTCACGGTGAGTCGGTCCACCAGGTCGACGGGATCGTGGGCGGCCCGCACGGGTGCCGAGGGCTGACGTCGCTCGGCTACGACCAGGCCGACCGGCTGGCCAAGCGACTCGTCGACGACTACACCGTGGAGGGGCCGGTGGCGGTGTACTCGTCGGTGCTGCGCCGCGCCGTCGAGACCGCGCAGCCCATCGCCGCGGCGTTCGGCGTCCGGCCGCTGGCCGACTGCGGCCTCTGCACCTGGCACACCCCGCCGTACGCCGACGGGCTGCCGGTCGCCCGCTTCCGCACCGAGCACGCCGTGCCCGGTGGGGGAGTGTTCCGCCCGTTCGAGGACGGCAACGAGAGCTGGGCCGAGTTGGTCGTCCGCGTCAGCCGCGCCGTCATGGAGATCGCGCACCGGCACCGGGGCGGCACCGTGGTCCTGGTCGGCCACAGCGAGACCGTGGAGGGCGCCTTCCACGCGCTCGCCGCGCAGCCGATCTTCCGGGCGTTCGACCTGGAGGTGCCTCCGGCGTCGATCAGCGAGTGGGTCACCGACCACGACACCGGCGGCTGGCCGCCGGCCCGCTGGACCCTGCGGCGCTTCGGGGACACCGTCCAGGGTCGGCTGGCCCTCTGACCCGTCCACGTCGGACGGTCGGCGCGTCAGTCGCGCAGGATCTGCTCGCGCAGGATCTCCGCGTGCCCGCAGTGCTGCGCCAACTCGCGCAGGACGTGCAGGTACATCCAGCGAAGTGGTAGCGGGCCGCGCCGGTTGCCGCGCAGCACGTCGTCCAGACCGTGCGACGCTGTCGCGCGGCGCGACGCCTCGCACGCTTCGCGGTGGGCCTGCTGGACGCTGGCGATGGTGTCGCCGTCGTCGAGGATGAACGACTCGTCCGGCGTCGCCGGGATGCCGATCTCGGCACGCGACCGGCAGGTGATCGCCTCGTCGAACCAGACCTTCTCCACGAAGGCCGCGTGCTTCACCAGACCCAGCAGTGTCGTCCGCGACGGCACCAGCGAGCGTCGGGCCTGCTCCTCGGTCAGCCCGTCCAGGGCCTCGTTGAGCGCGCGGCGATGCTCGTCGATGAAGGCCTCGATCTGCGTCTTTGCTGGCTGGTCGACGACGTCGTCGGCGAAGGTGGGCGGGAAAACGGTCATGGACCGAAGCATGTCAAGGGCGTCGCCCGGGATCAACCACGGCACGGCTCACCCGCCGAACGAGACGAGTGCGCCGCGTTCGTCGAAGGCCGCCGTACCCGCCCAGGCGATCTCCCACCGGTTGCCCTCCGGGTCGGCGATGTACGCCGAGCGGCCGCCCCACGAACGGTCGGTCGGCGCTGCCACGACCGACGCCCCCACCGCGACAGCCGCCTCGAAGGCCGCGTCGACCCCCGCGCGGTCGTCGACGTTGCAGGCCAGCGTCACGCCGGACCAGCTACCGGCGGGATCGGCGACACCCGGTGCCGCCTCGGCCGCCAGCTCGGGCAGCGGGTAGAGGGCGAGCAGAACACCTCCGAGCAGGAACGCCGACCAGCCGTCGTCGCTGGCGGGCAGCTCCGGCCAGCCCAGGGACCGGTAGAAGGATCGCAGCCGGCCCAGGTCGCGGGCGCCCAGGGTGACCACGGACAGTCGAGGAGGGATAGCGCTCATCGCCCGATCCTGCCGCACCGGTACGACAGGATTCGCCGGCGGCCTCAGTGGATCGAGGTCGCCGCCCACTCGCCCGGTGTCGTGCCGACCCGGGCGGCCACGTCACCGTGCGGTGTCCAGATGGCCGAGCGGCCGGCCGCCTCGCGGTAACCGCCGCCGGTCGACCCGGCGAAGCTCGCCATCGCCACCCAGACCCGGTGCGTCGTGACGATCCGCTGCGCCCGCTCGTCCGGCACGGCCGCGTCCCGGGCCGACTCCAGTACGCCCGCCGCGTACACGTCGATCCCCAGGGCCGCCGTCGCCTCCGCGTGCGCGGCGACACCGGTGTCCTTGCAGACCGCCAGCCCGATCCGCCATCCGTCCACGTCGAGCACGCCCGGTGCGTCGCCCGGCCGGAACCGCTGCGCCTCCACGCCGCCCAGCCACATCTTCCGGTACGCCACCGTCGCCCCGTCGCCGGTCACCGCCAGCACTCCGATGTGGTCGCCGGTCACCGGCGCGCCGGCCAGCGCCACCGTGCCCACCTCGGCGCACGCGTCGACAAGTGGCGTCAACCGCCGGTCATCCGTCGGCACGATCGGCCCCTGCAACTCGTACCCCGTCAGGGACAGCTCCGGGAAGACCACCACCCGGGCGCGCGCCGCGCGGACCGCGTCGGCGTGCGCCCGCGCGTTCTCCGCGACATCCAGGGGTACGCACGGCGGCTGCGCCACGGCGAGCCGCAAGGGACCACGGGCCGGCCCGTCCGTGGCGGTCTGCGAGGTCTCCGCCTCGCGGTTGACTCTCAGGATCGGTTCGTAACGTGTGGGCATGCTTCGAACGTCGCACGCCGTCCTCGCCACCGGAACCCCCGCCGCCGCGGCCGAACCGCCGCAGGGCGGGATCGTCGGGTACGTCAGCGATCTGGTGGAACGGCTCGGCGGGCCGGGAGCCGGTCTGGCGGTGGCGTTGGAGAACCTGTTTCCGCCGATCCCCAGCGAGGTCATCCTGCCGCTGGCCGGCTTCGTGGCCGCGCAGGGTCGGATCAGCCTCGTCGGCGCGATCTTCTGGACCACCCTGGGTTCGGTGGTCGGCGCGCTGGCGCTCTACCTGATCGGCGCCTGGATGGGCCGCGACCGGATGCGTGCCATCGTGGCCCGACTGCCACTGGTGAAGCTCAGCGACGTCGACCGGACCGAGGCGTGGTTCCTGCGGCACGGCGTGAAGGCGGTGTTCTTCGGCCGGATGATCCCGATCTTCCGAAGCCTGATCTCCATCCCGGCCGGGGTGGAGCGGATGCCGGTGCGGACCTTCCTGCTCTACACCACGCTGGGCAGCCTGATCTGGAACAGCGCCTTCGTGCTCGCCGGCTACCTGCTCGGTGACAACTGGCACCTCGTCGAGGGCTACGTCGGCACGCTCCAGAATGTGGTGATCGTCGTGTGCGTCGCGGCTGTCGCCTGGTTCGTCGGCTCGCGGGTGCTGAAGGCTCGCCGCGCCGCCCGAAACCCCGAATCGGACCCGGATCTCTCTCGCCGCGGTGCGCCCCTGGCGGGAACGCCGGATCCCGACGGTCGGGGCACCCTCTACCGGGGCGCGTCCTGGGCCTCGGACGAGCGCTAGCCCGTCGCCTCCCGCGCGACGCCCCTCGTGTGGCGGACCCGATCTCGCGCGGCACCCGCAGTCGACCCGGCAGCTCTCCGATCCCAGTGGGCGGCGACCACTGCTGCGGCGTTGATGCCTGGGAGTCATCTTGATGACTCCCAGGCATCACAGCTACACGGCCATGCCCCGCGCACGGAACGTCACCCGATGGCGAGCGCCGGCTGGCGTGTCTTGGGCGTGATGTCCGCTTTCGGGCCAGGCTGGGGTGTGACCGGGTGCATCCCCGGGCCGGAATCGTGGCCGGACCGGGGTCGTTACACACCCTGACGATCGCAGGACCACGGCCGCCCCGCCCGGGGAATGGCCGGCCGGACCGGGTCGTTGCAGCCTCCCGAACGACCGCCGGCACCGTTTCGCTTGGTGCCGCGCCGGAGTCCTTCCCCGTTTGTGCAGCGCCGGACGAGGTGCTCACATCCGCGTCGCCGTTCCCCTGTGGTGAGGCGGATGTTTCCTACCCCCGAAGGAGCTACCCCCATGAACACGATCTTCCGTAAGAGCATGCTGTCCGTGGCCGGTCTCGCGTTCGCAGGTGGTGTCTTCGCCGGCCCGATCGCCCACGTCGCCGCCCCGAGCACCGACGCCCGGCCGGTCGCCGTGGTGCAGGCCGACAAGCCCGACCCGAGCAAGCTGATCCCGCACGGCACCCAGGGCGACCAGTCGCACATCGACCTGAACGACGAGCAGACCGCCAACGCCAAGGCAATCATCGCGGCCACGAAGAAGGCCGGCCTGCCCGAGCGGGCGGCGGTCATCTCGATCGCGACGAGCCTGCAGGAGTCCAAGCTGGAGAACCTGGGCCACCTCGGCGACATGAACGACCACGACTCGCTGGGCCTGTTCCAGCAGCGTCCCTCCAGCGGTTGGGGCACGCCGGAGCAGATCACGGACCCCGAGTACTCCACGACGGCGTTCCTCAAGGGCCTGCGCCAGGTTGACGGCTGGCGGGACATGCCGCTGACCGAGGCCGCGCAGACGGTGCAGGTTTCGGCCTACCCGGACGCGTATGCCCAGTGGGAGCAGCAGGCCGCCGACCTGGTCGGCCAGTACTGGAACAGCTGACCCACCGCACGACCCGACCGGTGGCCGGCACCCCCCGGGGCGCCGGTCATCGGCATCTCCATCGGCCCGGCCTCCCGCCCGTACGACTTCGCCGGAGCGGGAACATCGGGAGGCGTCGGCTGGTTGTGAACCAGTGTCGGTGTGACTCAGTGTCCCCGGGCCTCACCTACATAGCCCTCGCGGAATACCGTTCGGCTGGAGCCGCGTCGCGCCACTCGCCGAGAGGCGACCTGCACACCGACACCAGCGCCGCCCCCGACCACGGTCGGGGGCGGCGCTTTCGGTGTCCGCCGGGCACCATGGTCCGCCCTCGGGCGGGGCACAATGTGCCGGTGGATGCCGCTCAGACCTGGCCGGAGCAGGCGGGGTTGCTCGTCCTGCCGAGCGGGGCGGCGGTGCGTGGACGTCGCATCGCCGCGACTGCCTCCCCGGCCGACTTCACGCTGCTGTTGGCGCCTGGCCCGGAACCGGCCTGGCCGCACCGCCGGATCCGCTGGCCCGACTTCTGGGTGCCGGTGGACCGCGCGGACGCGCTCGACGCGTTGCGCGAGGCGCTGCGACGAGCGCACGACGGCGAACGCGTCGAGGTGGCCTGCCGGGGCGGGATCGGCCGTACCGGCACGGCGCTGGCTGCGCTGGCGATCCTCGACGGCCTACCGCCCGAGCGGGCAGTGCCGTGGGTGCGCGCGGGCTACCACCCCAAGGCGGTCGAGACACCGTGGCAGCGCCGATGGCTGCGCCACGTCGCCTGACCTCGACGCCGCGAACCGCCCCGCACGACGCCTGGCCTACCGCGTGCCGGCCGGCTGAGCGTCAACCGCCCCCGCCGGGCGATCTTGTTGACTAGGGTCGGGCACATGAGAGCTGCTGCGCTGCTGGCGGTCACGGCGGCTGCCGTCCTGCCCGCCTCCGCGTCGGCTGTCGGCACGGCGGCTGCGGCCACCCGTACCGCTGCCGCCCCACCGGCCGTGCGGTGTCCGCGGGCGTCGGCGCCGACGGTGTCCCGGCCGCCGCGCCCGTCGCCCCCGCCCGCCGCGCCCGAGGCTCGGGTGGTCGGCGGCGTCGGACTGGCGACCAGCGGCCTGGTGGTGCCGGCCGGCGTGGACGCGCCACCGGCGATCACTGCCACGTCGTGGCTGGTCGCGGACCTCGACTCCGGCCAGGTGCTCGGCGGCTGCGGCCCCCACGAGTACGGCACCCCGGCCAGCGTTCAGAAGCTGTTGCTGGCGGCCACGATGATGCCCCGGCTCGATCCCGCCCAGACGGTGACCGTCACCGCGGCGGACATGAACATCGAGCCCGGCTCGTCCGCCGTCGGCCTGGTCGAGGGTGGCCGCTACACGATCGAGACGATCTGGCTGGGGCTGCTGCTGAACTCCGGCAACGAGGCGGCGAACGCGCTGGCCCGCCTCGGCGGCGGCCCGGACGGAGCGGCCGGGGGAGTGCGCGCCATGAACGAGCAGGCGCACCACCTCGGCGCCCTCCAGACACATGCCGTCACCCCGTCCGGGCTGGACGGCAAGGGCCAGTTCACCAGCGCGTACGACCTGGCGCTGATCGCCCGGGCCTGCTTCGCGCAGCCGACGTTCCGCCGGTACGCGCTCACCGACCTGGCGACGATTCCCGCGCAGCCGGCCCAGCGGACGAAGGGTTTCCAGATCCAGAACGAGAACCAGCTCATCTACCGGTACCCGGGCGCGTTGGGTGGCAAGACGGGCTTCACCGACCTGGCGCGGCACACGTACGTCGGGGCGGCCCAACGCAACGGTCGCCGGCTGGTGGTGACGTTGCTGGGTGCCGAGCCGACGCCGAAGCGAGGCTGGGAGCAGGGCGCGGCCCTGTTGGACTGGGGTTTCTCGCTGCCCCGCGATGCCGGCGTGGGTCGCCTGGTCGAGCCGGGAGAGCTGACCGCCACGCCGTCGGCGACCCCGTCCGTGCTGGCCGCGTCCGGTCCGCCCCGCCCGGCGGCGGCGAGCGGTGCGGCGCACACCGGTTCCGGCTGGCTCTGGTCGGTCTCCGCGATCAGTGGCGCGGGGGTGCTGGTGCTGCTGGGCGGGTTGCTGTGGCACCGCCGCCGCCGGTTGTCCTGACGGGTCGGCAACGGGCCGCAACGATCGACAACCGGCTCCGGCATCCATAGACTCCGGTCTTTCTGGCAGCGCGAGTCCCAGGAGGATCCCTGTGTCGAGTGAACGCGAAACGCCCTCCGGCGCGGCGGCACCCCGCCCGTCGGTGCGTGCGCTGACCCGCCTCGCGGGCGTGACGGCGATCGCCGCGGCGCTGGTCGTCGGCGCTTCGGCCAGCGCCGTGGCCGCGCCGGGCGCCACCGTCGACGCGTCCGGCGTCGCCACCGTGGCGCATGCCCCGGTGCCGCCCGCCGATGACCGCCCGCCGCGCACCACGCACGGCCCGTGCGCGTACACCGAGACGCCCGACGAGCCGGCGGCCCGGCCGGTGCCGCTGCCACCCGACCCGCGCCGCACACCGGACCGGGGCACCGTGCGCGTGACGCTCTCCACCAACCAGGGGCCGATCGGGTTGACCCTCGACCGGGCTGCCGCGCCGTGCACCGTGCAGAGCTTCCTGCACCTGGTCGGTAAGCGGTTCTACGACCGCACCCCGTGTCACCGGCTCACCGCGTACCCCACGCTGAGCGTGTTGCAGTGCGGCGACCCGTCCGGCACCGGCGAGGGCGGACCGGGCTACCGGTACCGCGACGAGCTGCCCACCGACCTGCCGCCCGCGCCCACCGACCCGACCGGCGTACGCCGGCTCTACGCGCGGGGCGTGCTGGCGATGGCCAACGCCGGTCCGGACACCAACGGCAGCCAGTTCTTCCTGGTGTACGCCGACTCGGCGCTGCGGCCCAACTACACGATCTTCGGGACGGTCGACGCGGCCGGGCTGGACACGCTGGACCGGATCGCCGCCGGAGGCATCGCGCCGACGGCCGAGGATCCCGCGCCGGTCGACGGCGCGCCCGCCCTGCCGGTGACCATTTGTCGGGCCGTACGCGCACACCACTACTGATCCGCTGGGCGCGGTGGGCGGCGACGGCCGCTCACCGCGACGCCGGTTGCCGGAATTTCCGGGAGCCCGACCGGTAGCGGCGGAACCAGGTATCCGACCCGGTTCAGGCCGTTGGAACGACGAGGGTCACCCGGTCGACGGCGTGGTGGTGCTGTCCCGGACGACCAGTTCGGTGGCGAGCTCCACCCGGGGGGAGTCGATGCCCTCACCCTGGGCCAGCCGCAGTACCGTCCGCGCCGCGAGGCGGCCCATCTCCACCAGGGGCTGCCGGACGGTGGTCAGCGGCGGGGACGCCCAGCGGGCCTCCGGCAGGTCGTCGAAGCCCACCACGCTGACGTCGTCGGGAACCCGCAGCCCTCGGCGGCGGATGGCCTCGTAGACGCCGAACGCCATCTGGTCGCTGGCCGCGAAGATGCCGGTCGGCGGATCGGGCAGGTCGAGCAGCGCCGTGCCGCCCGCGAAGCCGGAGGCGTGGTAGAAGTCGCCCGGGTAGATCAGCGCGTCGTCCACCGGCACTCCGGCGGCCTCCAGCCCGGCCCGGTAGCCGTCGAGGCGGGCCCGACTGCACAGCAGATGTGTCGGCCCGGCCACGAATCCGATCCGGCGGTGGCCGACCGCCAGCAGGTGCTCGGTCGCGGCGAGCCCGCCCGCCCAGTTGGTGGCGCCGATGGTCGGCACGTCCATGGCCGGCACGCCGGCCGGGTCGACGACCACCACCGGCACGTTGAGGCGGCGTAGCTGTGCGTGCAGCGGCGGGCTCAGGTGCGACGTCACGAAGATGACCCCGTCGGTGGCCCGGGTGCGCAGGTTCTGCAACCACTGCCGGGCTGCGGTGGGCTGCCGGTGGATCGCGGAGACGACGGTGCCGACACCCGCGCCGTGCCCGACGTCCTCGACGCCCCGGATGATCTCCACGGCCCAGGGGCTGTCCAGGTCGTTGAAGACCAGGTCGACGAGGCCCGCGCGGCGGACGCTGCGGCTGCTGCGGCGTCGGTAGCCGTGGTGGCGCAACAACTCCTCGACGCGTTCCCGGGTGTCGGGGGCCACATCGGACCGGCCGTTGAGCACCCGTGACACGGTCGGCACCGAGACGCCGGCCTCCCGTGCGATCGCGGTGATGGTCACCCTGCGTCCGTCGTCCGCGTCCACCCGTGTCTCCTTCACCGCTCCGGGAGGGGCCACCGCCCGCGTCGCCCGTCCCGTGTCCCGGAACGGCACGCCCGCTCCTCGGGTCATCTTGCCTCACCGAGGGGGGTTGACGACACGCCAGGTCGGTCATAGCGTTCGGCAAAGTTGCGGAAATGTTCCGGTAATTTGTCGGATGCGTCTCGCCGTACCGTCCCGCGTGACAGACAAGGACGCCATGTACACGGACCTGCCCGAGGAGCAGCTACGCGAGTACCGCGGCGTGGTGCGCGAGCCCGCCGACTTCGACGACTTCTGGGCGCGCACTCTGGTGCAGGCGCGCGAGGCGGCGTGGCCGGTCCGGCTCGAACCCGTGGTGACCGGTCTGACCGCCATCGACGTGTACGACGTGACGTTCCCCGGCTTCGCCGGACAGCCCGTACGGGCCTGGCTCCGGGTACCTCACGGCACTGGCACCGCGCTGCCGACCGTCGTGCAGTACGTGGGCTACGGCGGCGGGCGCGGGCACCCGCTGGAGAACCTGCTCTGGGCGACCGCCGGGTTCACCCATCTGCAGATGGACACCCGGGGGCAGGGCTCCGGCTGGAGCCGGGGCGACACGGCGGACCTGGGCGCGACAGGCGCGCAGGCGCCCGGCGTGGCGACGCGGGGCATCGCTGACCCACGCACATACTACTACCGACGGTTGATCACCGACGCGGTACGGGCCGTGGACGCCGCCCGTACCCTGCCCATGGTCGACCCGACCCGACTGGCGGTGCTCGGGCACAGCCAGGGCGGGGCCATGGCGCTGGCGGCCGGCGCGTTGGCGCCCGGTGTGCGGGCGGTGGTGGCCCTCGTGCCGTTCCTGTGCGACATCCCCCGCGCCGTGGTGATCACCGACGCCCACCCGTACCGGGAGATCCGTGACTACCTGGCGATCCACCGCGACGCCGAGGAGCGGACGCTGACGACCCTGTCGTACGTCGACGGCGTCAACTTCGCGCGGCGCTGCCGCCGGCCCACCCGCTACTCGGTGGCGTTGATGGACGACATCGTGCCGCCCTCGGGTGTCTACGCCGCCCACAACTCCCACGCCGGACCGACGGAGCTGTCGGTGTGGCGCTACAACGGCCACGAGGCAGGCGGGATCGACGACGACGAGGCGGCCCTGCGCTTCCTCGCCGCGCAGTTGGTCGAGACGCCCGAGGCGACGAAGGTCGGCGTCCACCCGGTTCCGCTGACGCCCGGCGCGTGAAAGCGGGCCTGCGGGACCGGGCGCGGGACGCGCCGAGCGATCTGCCGCGCGTCACCGACCGCCTTTGGTAGACAGGACCTGTGCGCAGGTCAGGACGGTTGGGTGGCGTCGCCGTGCTCGCGCTCGCCGCGGCGCTCGGCGGCTGCTCCTCGCCGCCACGCTCCACCCCGACGGTCGCCACCCCGGTCTCGGCGAGCCCTCGACCGACGCCTGACGCCCCTACCGCCCGCCCGAGCGCGACCCCGCCGGGCGCGGGTGGGTTGCCGGGCTTCGTGGTGCTGACCGACGTCGACCCGCGCATCCACGCCGACATCCGGTACGGCACGGCGCACAACTTCGTGGGCAGGGTGATCGCCGGCTACCGCGAACCGCTGTGTCTGCTCACCCGGTCGGCGGCCGAGGCGCTGCGCCGGGTCCAGGACGCCGCGCTCGCCGGGGGCCACAGCCTCAAGGTGTACGACTGCTACCGCCCGCAGCCGGCGGTGGCCGACTTCGTCGCCTGGTCGAAGCGTCCCGGTGAGCAGCAGACCAAGGCCGAGTTCTACCCGGACCTGGCGAAGAACCGGCTCTTCGCCGACGGCTACATCGGCGCGCCGACCGCGCACAGCCGGGGCAGCACGATGGACCTCACCCTCGTCGACGAGCCCGCCGCCAGCCAACCTCCGTACCGGCCCGGCCAGTCGCTGGTGGCCTGCACCGCGCCCCGGGCGCAACGCTTCCCGGACAACAGCATCGACATGGGTACGGGCTTCGACTGCTTCGACGCCCGAGCGCACACCGACGACCCGCGGATCACCGGGACCGCCCGGGACAACCGGCGGTTGCTGCGACGGCTGATGACCGACGCCGGTTTCGTGAACTATGACCGGGAGTGGTGGCACTACCGCCTGCGCGACGAGCCGTACCCGGACACGTTCTTCGCCGCGCCGGTCGCCCGTTCGTCGGTCGGCTGAGACCCGGCGGTCAGGTCCAGTAGAGGACGCGGCCGGCGGGTATCCGCGCGGCCAGCTCGTCGGTGAACCATCGTCGCAGCTCGGCCATTGTGTCCCGGGGGTAGACGTACTTCACCGCGCCGAATTTGCCGTGCTTGCGGCTGCGGACCTCCTCGTCCATCTCCAGCCGGGTGCGCGGGTACCAGCCCAGCAGCACCTCCTTGCTGCCGGGCGTGAACCGGTGGGTGATCAGCTCGGCGGTCAGGTCCAGCTCCGGCACCCCGTCGACCGCCGCGCGGACCTGGTCCAGCAGGTCGCCGTACGCCTCGCGCCAGTCGGGCAGCGCGATGATGGGCGCGATGGTCAGCCCGACGGGATAGCCGTCGAGCGCGAGCCGGCGCAGGGCGGCGAGCCGGTCCGGCACCCGGGCGGTGCCGCCCTCGAACCGCTGGCTGACCGGCGCGCAGTTGACGCTGAACCGGACCCGGGTACGGCCGTGGTGGGGCAGGCCGACGAAGCTGTCCACGTCGGCGTACTTGGTGGTCCAGCGCAACTGCACGGGGGCGTCCCAGTCGGCGAAGTGCCGCACCGCCCGTTGCCAACTGCCGGTCAGGTGCTCAAGCGCCAGGGGGTCGGTGTAGCAGGACGCCTCGAACGTGGTGCCCTCGTCGGCGCGACGCGCGTCGCGGCTGGTCACCGTGCCCCGTCCGGCGTACGGAGTCAGCCCGGCCAGGATGTCGTCGAGGTCCGCGTACACCCGGGTCACCGGCGGGCCGGAGAGCGAGCCGGCCAGGTAGCAGTACTGGCAGTGCGCGGGGCAGCCCTCGGCGAGGTCGACGCGCCAGTCGGCGCTGGGCGCGATGGGTTGCAGGTCGCGCCGGGACGGCGGGCTCACCACGATCGCCATGGTCGCCTTGGCCCGCGCGTAGGTCTCGCGGTCGGTCTGCCCGCGTACTCCGCTGAGTCGGTTGGCTCGGAGCCGTTGCACCTCGATGCCGAGCGCCTGCACCCGGTCGACGATCCGCTGTCCGTGCGGGTGGTCCAGGGCGGCGGGGGTGGCCACGACCCGACCCGGCGTCCACCGACGCGCGGGTCGCGCCTCCGGAGCGAGGGCGGTCAGGTCACGGATCGGCACCCGCTCGCCGCTGGCGTCGTGCGGGGCGGCGGGCACGTCCACGGCCAGCGGCTTGTCGACGTCGACGGCATCCGGGCTGGTCATCGGGCCGGAGTACCCGTTGCCGCAGGAATCCCACCCGATCGCCGTCCTGGCGATTGACGCCACACGTCGGGAACGCATAATCTGCCGTCTATCTGTAAACCTTGTGAACAGATTTACGACGACGCGGCGGCGCGCGTCCCCACCGAAGGGACGATCAGGTGATCGCAGAACTTTCCTCCCGTACCAGAAGGATCCTGTCGGTGTTCGTCGCGCTCGTCGTCGCCGTGACCGCCGGCGTCGGCCTCGGCGTCGCGCGCAGCGCGCAGGCCGCGCCGACGTTCAAGGTCCTGGCCTTCTACAACGGCACCTGGGACGACGCGCACATCGACTTCATCAAGGACGCGCGCGCCTGGTTCCCGCGGGCCGCCGCGCAGTACGGCTTCTCCTGGGAAGCCACCAACAACTGGAGCCTGCTGAACACGTCCAACCTGGCCCAGTACAAGGTCGTCATGTTCCTGGACGACGCGCCGCCCGCCGCCCAGCGCCCCGCCTTCCAGCAGTACATGCAGAACGGCGGCGCGTGGATGGGCTTTCACGTCAGCGCGTGGACCGACAACCCGTCAAGCTGGAGCTGGTACTACAACACCTTCCTCGGCTCCGGCTCGTTCCGGACCAACACCTGGCTGCCGACCCGGGTCACCATGCGCGTCGACAACCGCACCCACGCGGCCACCAGGAGCCTGCCGGCGACGTTCTCGTCGTCGTTCAGCGAGTGGTACTCGTGGAGCAACGACCTGCGGCAGAACCCCAACATCGACATCCTGGCCTCGGTCGACCCGTCGAGCTTCCCGGTCGGCACCGACCCCAACCAGTCCTGGTACAGCGGCTACTACCCGCTGGTCTGGAGCAACCGGCAGTACAAGATGATCTACGCCAACTTCGGGCACAACAAGATGGACTACGGCACCAAGACCGGCCTGTCGTCCACCTTCGACAGCGCCCAGCAGAACAAGCTGCTGATCGACGGGCTGCACTGGCTCGCCGGCGTCGGCACGTCGCCGACCCCGACCCCGACGCCCACCCCGACCGGCAGCGCCGGCCCGATCTCCCCGACCGCCTGGCACACCGTCGTCAACCGGGGCAACGGCAAGTGCGTGGACGCGCGGGCCGCCGGCACCGCGAACGGCACCGCGATCCAGCAGTACGCCTGCAACAACAGCACCGCCCAGCAGTACCAGTTCGTCCCGACCAGCGACGGCTACCTGCGGGTCAACAACCGCAACAACAGCGCGCAGGTGCTCGACGTGACCGACCGGTCGACCGCCGACTCGGCCCCCATCCAGCTCTGGTCCTACAGCGGCGGCGTCAACCAGCAGTGGCGCGCGGAGTCCGAGGGCGGCGGCTACTACCGCATCGTCAACCGCAGCAGCGGCAAGTGCCTGGACGTGCCGGGAGCATCCACGGCGGACAGCGTCCAGCTCATCCAGTACACCTGCAACGGCACCGCGGCGCAGTCGTTCCGGCTGGTGTCCGTGTCGTAGGGGCGCTATAGCCTGCCGGCCATGGCGATTCCCGATCTGGTGCCGATCGCGCACGAGCCCGACTACCGCACCAGCACCATCGGCCAGTACGACAAGGGTCAGTTCTTCGGCTCCGTCACCGCCACTCTCGAAGACGGTGCCGGAGCCGAAGACGACTGGTACCGCCACAAGCGGTGGTACGCGGTGCTGCACCGGTTCGACGCCGACGGCGCGCACACCGCATCCGACGTCTGGTTCGCCGGCACCAGCGAGCACGAGGACGCGTCCATCGACCGGGCGGAGGCCCGCCTCACCGAGCGGCTGGACGCGCTGCCCGGTCGGGTCTTCGCCGACATCGCCATCCGCCTGTTCCAGGTCGAGGTCGACGGGCACGTGTTCGGGCTGGTGGACTGGTCCGAGGAGTACGACGGCGACGACCACGCCGAGTTCCTCCCCGACGACCTCGGGTTCGACCCGCCGTGGGACGGCTGTTACGACACCTGAACCGCACGGTCCACCGGGCGGCGGCGATATCCATTGCGGACGCGCCGCCGTCCTCCTACTGTCACCGGTGCAAGGTCGAGAGCAACCACGAGAGCAACCACGAGGGGAGTACGCCGTGTCGCGACGCGTCCGCACCGACGCCGCCCGGCGTTCGCTTCCCGCTGGCGGCTATCTGCTCGGCCTATCCACGATCATCTGTAACCCCCTGCGGGGCGCCGGGCCGGGGTGGCGCGACTGACGCTGACGCGTCCGCCGGCCGCCCCTCCCCACCGGGATCGGGCGGCCTTCTTGTATCCCCGAGCCGCCGCCGGACCACAGCCGGCCAGCGCATGATCGATATCGGTCACCCGCACGACAGAAGGAGACCATCATGGGATTCACCCCGCTCGCCGGGACCCGGGCGCCGGTCCGGGTCTGGACCGACCCGTACGCCATCGAGCCGCAGGCCGCGAAGCAGCTGCGGAACATCGGCGCGCTGCCCTGGGTGCAGGGTGTCGCCGTGATGCCGGACGTGCACTTCGGTAAGGGCGCGACGGTCGGCTCGGTGATCGCCATGCGACAGGCCGTCTCGCCGGCAGCCGTCGGCGTCGACATCGGTTGCGGCATGTCGGCGGTGCGCACCTCGCTGACCGCCGTCGACCTGCCCGACGACCTGGGCGGGCTGCGGTCCGCGATCGAGGCCACCATCCCGGTCGGCTTCGCCCAGCGGCCCGAGGCCGTCAACCCGCGTCGGGTCCGTGGGCTGGAGCAGGCCGGGTGGGACGACTTCTGGAGCCGCTTCGCCGGCCTCGACCCTCGCGTGGCGCAGCTCGAGACGCGGGCACAGAAGCAGATCGGGACCCTCGGCGGCGGTAACCACTTCATCGAGGTCTGCCTCGAGCAGGGCGGCGACGACGAGGGCCGGGTCTGGCTGATGCTGCACTCCGGGTCGCGCAACATCGGCAAGGAACTGGCCGAGCGGCACATCGGCGTGGCCCGGCGGCTGCCGCACAACGCCGACCTGCCCGACCGGGACCTCGCCGTGTTCCTCGCCGGCACGCCGGAGATGGACGCGTACCGCCGGGACCTGTGGTGGGCGCAGGAGTACGCGCGGCGCAACCGGGCCGTCATGCTGGCGCTGCTCTGCAACGTGGTGCGGGAGCAGTTCCCGCACGTCGGCTACGACGAGCCCATCTCCTGCCACCACAACTACGTCTCCGAGGAGAGCTACGACGGCGTCGACGTGCTGGTCACCCGCAAGGGCGCGATCCGGGCCGGCCGGGGTGACCTGGGCATCATCCCCGGGTCGATGGGGACCGGGTCGTACATCGTGCGGGGCCGGGGCAACCCGGACGCGTACTGTTCGGCATCGCACGGTGCCGGGCGGCGGATGTCGCGGGCGCAGGCGAAGCGGACGTTCAGCACCGCCGACCTGGCCGCGCAGACCGCGGGCGTGGAGTGCCGCAAGGACGCCGGGGTGGTCGACGAGATCCCCGGCGCGTACAAGGACATCACCGAGGTGATGGCCCAGCAGGAAGACCTGGTGGAGGTGGTCGCGCACCTCAAGCAGGTCGTCTGCGTCAAGGGCTGACGAGGGTACGCGCGGGCCGGGAGCACCGGCCCGCGCGCAATCCTCAGAAGCCGACGAAGACCCGACGCAGGTCGTCCAGGGTCACCGGCCCGCTCACCTGCACACTGTCCGGCGTGTAGCGAGACCCGAGCCGGCCGACCACCAGCCGCAGCCACGCCTCGGCCGGCAGGGACAGCTCGCCGTCGGGCTGCTCCGGCGCGTCGGTGAGCGTGATCGGCTCGGCCAGACGCAGCCCGAACGTCCGCTCCGGGTCCCGCAGCCGCACCAGCAGGGTGGCCTCCCGGCCGGCCAGCTCCTTGGGCCGGCTGGTCCAGCTCAGCATGCCGCCGATCTGATCGAGGAGCAGCGGCACCGCCTCCGGCGTCACCGCCGCGAACGGGTTGAACGCCACCTCGGCGTCCCACTGGTGAAAAGCGAACTCGCTGAGCCGGAACCGGGCGGCGGTGGCCACGTCGACCGGCTCGGGCAGGAAGCCGAGGTTGATCCGCAGCGTCTCGCGGGTCTCGGCGTCCAACGCCTCGTACGCCTCGACCAGACGCTCGTTGGACGCCAGGAAGCCGGCGGCGTGCTCCTCGGGGGACATGGCGTCCCAGCGCTGCCACACGCCACGGTTGAAGTCGCCGTCCGGGGCGGGCGTGCCCTCGATGGAGGCGTTCAGCCCCGCGAGGCCGATCTCGGCGCCGCTGCCCAGGTGGCTGAGCACCTGGGAGACCTGCCATTCGCTGGCCCCGGAGGGCTGGCGCAGGTCGTCGTCCTTGAGGTCGCGCACGAGCGCGGCGAGCTCCTCGTGGCCCGCCCGTAGCGCGTGGATGATCTGGTCGGCAGCCGTGGACATGTGTCTCCTCAACGGATCTTCGACGATGGTCGGGACGTTACCGGATGATCTGCGCCGCCCGGACGCACCCGGTGTGCGCCGCCCGGCCCGTACCCCATCGGGCGCGGGCCGGGCGGCGTCGTTCAGGCTCAGCCCATGTGCACGGCGTTGCCGGCCGGGATGTCCTCCTTGCGCACCTTCACCAGGACCAGCGTGACCAGCCCGGCGAGCACGATCAGGACCGCGCCCCAGGCGAATGCGACGCGGTACCCGTGCACCAGCGCCTCCACCTGCGTCGCCGGGTTCGGCGCCCGGCCGACCAGGTACGCGGTGACCGCGCTGGTGTAGAAGGTGTTCAGCAGCGCGGTGCCGAGTGAGCCACCGACCTGCTGGGTGGCGTTGAGCGTCGCGCTGGCCGCGCCGGCGTCGTGCTCCGGCACCCCGACCAGCGCGAGGCTGGACAGCGGGACGAAGGTGAAGCCGAGCCCCAGGCCCAGGACGACCTGGGCGGGCAGCAGGTGGGTGAGGAACGACGTGTCGACGTCGATCTGGGTCAGCACCAGCATGCCCGCGGCGGCGAGCACCGCACCGGCGACCATCAGCGGCTTGGCGCCCAGTCGCGGCATGAGCTGGCTGGCGCCGCCCGCGGCGATCAGCACACCGGCGGTGACCGGCAGCGACGCGAGGCCGGCCTCCAGGGGCTTGTACTGCAGGACCACCTGGAAGTAGAAGGTCAGGAAGAGGAACGCCCCGAACAGGCCCGCGCCGATCAGCGTCGAGGTGAGGTACGCCCCGCCCCGGTTGCGGTCCAGGATGATCCGCAGCGGCAGCAGCGGGTGGTTGGTGCGCAGCTCGATCACCACGAAGGCGGCCAGCAGCACCACACCGGCGGCGATGAAGCCGAGCGTGGCGGTTGCGTCCCAACCGTCCTCGGCCGCCTTGGTGAAGCCGTAGACGAGCGAGACCAGACCGGCGGTGACGACGACCGCGCCGGGCACGTCGTAGCGGGTGTTGCCGTGCGCCCGGCTCTCCGGCACGAGCGGGAGGGCGAAGGCGATCGCGACGGCGGCGACCGGGATGTTGACCAGCAGGCACCAGCGCCAGTCGGCGTACTCGGTCAGCACCCCGCCGAGCAGCAGCCCGACGGCGGAGCCGCCACCGGCGATCGCGCCGTACACGGCGAACGCCTTGGCGCGCTCGGTGGCCTCGGTGAACAGCACCGTGAGCAGGGCCAGGGCGGCCGGCGCGAGCAGCGCGCCGAACGCGCCCTGCAACGCGCGGGCGGCGAAGAGCATCCCACCGGTGGTGGCGAGGCCGCCCAGCGCGGAGGCCAGCGCGAAGCCGGTCATGCCGACCAGGAAGGTGCGCTTACGCCCCCAGTAGTCGGCGATCCGGCCGCCGAGCAGGAGCAGACCGCCGAAGGCCAGCGTGTAGGCGGTGATCACCCACTGCCGGTTCGCGTCGGTGATGCCCAGGTCGGCCTGGGCCTGGGGGAGCGCGATGTTCACGATGGTGGCGTCGAGGACGACCATCAGCTGCGAGACCGCGATGACCCCCAGGGCGATCCAGCGCCGCGGGTGCGGGGCGCCTGTCGACGTCCCGGCGCCGGGAGCGCCGGGGGAGGTCGAGGTGGTTCCGGGCATGGTGAAGCCTTCCGTGGTGCGGATGTTGATGGATCAGGCCTGGGACGGGCGGTCGTGGCGGTAGGTCAGGACCGGGATCAGCACCTGGTCGACGACCTGGGTGAGGAACGCGTCGTCGGCGGGTAGACCGTGCGCGACCAGTCGGGACATGAGGAGCGCGGGCGCAAGATCGTGAAACAGGTCCCGTTCGCCGGCCTCCGGGGGGATCTCCCCACGGGCGGCGGCGCGGACGAGAACGGCGGTGCTGGCCACCCGACCGGCGGGCAGCACCTGGTGGCGTACCAGACGCTCCAGCTCCGGACTGGTCCGCATGGCGAAAGTCAGCGCCTGCATCAGGTCGCAGTCGGCGACACAGATGGCGGCGGTGGCGCGGAGCAGCTCGAGCAGGTCACCCCGCAGTGAGCCGGTGTCGGGTGGGTTGAGCACGCCGACCTGACGGTCGCTCAGGGCGGCGACGACCAGCTCGGCCTTGCCGTCCCACCGTCGGTAGATGGTGGCCTTGCTCACGTGGGCGCGGGCGGCCACGGCGTCGATGGTCATCCGGTCGTAGCCGACCTCGCGCAGCAGGTCGATCACCACGCTGAACAGGTCGGTGCTCGTGCACCGGGCCGACCGTGCGGCCGGCACGCCGACGCCCGCGCTCACCTGCTGACCCTCCACCACCCGAAAACCCCCCGTGAAACGATGTCGTACTCAACATAGTTCGCTCGTGGCGCTTCGCGCAGGTTTTTATGAGTTGCGTCGCACCGCCGGAGCGAAACGGTCACGTTTCGCCCTCAGCCGCCGTGCGGCGCGAGGAGCACCGGTACGGCCACGGTGTTGATCCGTGTGCCGTCGCGGGCCGACACCTCGTACACCTCGATCGTGCCGTGCTGCTCCCTGTTCGTACGCCAGGTCACCACCACCCGGTAGTCGCCCCGGCAGCCACTGCCGCAGCTCGCCGTGCCGAAGGCGGCGGCCACCTGACGGCCGGCCTCGTCCAGCACCCGGACGCTCACCGTGGCCTCGAACGCGTCCGCCGTGCCGCCGACGGTGAGCGGGGCGGTGACCCTCTCGCCGACGCTCGGTCCGATGACCACGATCGGCGCGAGCAGTCCCGGATAGTCGGCCCGACCGACCGGTGCGCCACCGGGGAAGCGAACCCGCCGGACGGTGGGGAACTGGGTGAGCGTCCACACCACCTGCGCCTCGCGCAGCCGCCGACGGTCCGCCGGATCATCGGCGGACGGGACGGGACCGAGTGTCGCCACCCCGTCGACGATCCGGGTGACCTCGACGCCGGCCGGCAGCAGGGTCACCATCCCCGTGGCGGCCTCGGCCGGCGTCGGCCCGGCGGACAGCTCACTCAGGGCGAGCCCGGACGTCGCGACGGTGGCCGGTCGGGTGCGCCGGGTGGGCACGAGCCGACCGGAGCGGACGTACCACAGCTCGATCGTCACCGGTTCCGGCCGGCGGGTCCCGGTGATAGCCGGGGTCGGCGGCGGCGGGGTGGTGGTGACCCGCGGCGTCGGCGGAGCCGAAGCGGCCGGCGAGGTCGTGGCGGGCGCGACGGCCGGCGGTGAAGTGGCGGGCGGTGGCGCGGTCGGCGCCGCGCCCAGGACGCCGGAGCGGGGGGTGCCGCACCCGCTCAGGACGAGCGCGGCGACCAGCGCCACGCCTGCCGCGCGGGACCCGTCACGGCCGCTCATCCCGCACCCCCTCCCGCGCGCCACCGTCGGGATCCCGCGCGGGCAGTTCCAGGCGGAACCGCGTGCCGACGCCCGGCGCGCTGCGCACACTCAGCACCCCGCCCAGCACCGCCGCGTGTTCCCGGGCGATCGCCAGACCGAGGCCGCTGCCCGAGGCCGAGCGCGCGGCGTCGACCTTGTGGAACCGGTCGAACACCAACGGCAGGTGCGCGACCGGGATGCCGGGCCCCTGGTCGGCCACCTCGAACACGACGCCGCGGCCCGCCGCGCGCACGCTCGCGGAGATCTCACCGCCGCCGTGCTCGACCGCGTTGGCGACCAGGTTGGCCAGGACACGCTCCAGGTGGCGAGGGTCCGTGCGCAGCGTGACGGGATCGCCGGTGACCAGCACCCGGTCCGACCAACCGCGCGCCGCGACGATCGCGCGTAACAGCGCCAGCACGTCCACCGGCTCGACGCTCGGGCGGTCCCGGCCGGCGTCCAGCCGCGAGATCTCCATCAGGTCCTCGATCAGGCGGCGCAGCCGGACCACGTCCCCGACCAGCAGCCGTGCGGCCGGCCGGGCGTCGTCGGGCAGCCGGTCCAGCTGCTCGCGCAGCAGCGAGGCCGCCGCCACCAGGGCGGTTACCGGGGTACGCAGCTCGTGTGCGACGTCGGCGGTGAACCGTCGCTCCCGGGCCTGCGCGGCCGACAGAGCGGCGATCTTCGCCTCCAGCGCCTCGGCCATCTCGTTGAACGACGCCGCCCACGCGCTGAACTCGTCCCGCCCGCGTACCGGCAGACGGGTGGCGAGCAGCCCCTCGGTGAGCGCCCGGGCGGCGCGGCTGGCCCGGCCCACCGGCTCCAGGGTGCGGCGGGCCAGGAGGTTGCCCACCGCGGCGGCGACCAGGACGACGACCACCCAGCCGGCCAGCAGCGCGGCGTACACCTGGTTCAGGTCGGCCGCGATGTCGTCCTCCACGGTGATCACGTACAGCTCAGCGGTCGAACCGGGGATACGCCCGCCCACCACCAGCAGTCGGGGGCGCTGCGCCGACGTCGACCGCTGGTACGCGAGCTGCCCGTCCGCGACCGACGTCCGCAGGCGCGCGCCCAGGGCGGGGGCGTACCCGGGGTGGGAGGGACGGGTGACGCCGTCGACGAGGACCACGTGCCGACCGCTGCCCTCGAAGCTGGTGAGCAGCTCGGCCTCGCGCTGTTCGGTCAACGGCGGGAACTGTCCGGCGAGCACGAGCTGGTAACGGGCGTCGGCGGTGGCCTGGCGCAGCGACGCGTCCCACCAGGACTGCCGCAGCAGCAGCCCGGTCCCGCCGGCGAGCAGTCCGGCGGACAACCCGGCGACCAGCACGAACGCGATCGTCAGTCGGCGCCGCAGCCGGCCGGGCGGCACCGGGCGTACGGCCATCGCCGACCTCCCGTCAACCGCCGGACAGTTTGTAGCCCGCGCCGCGTACCGTGCGGATGCGCCGTGGCTGCGCCGGATCGTCCTCGACCTTCGCGCGCAGCCTCTGCACCGCCACGTCGACGAGCCGTGAGTCACCCAGGAAGCGGTGGTTCCAGACCAGGTCCAGCAACAGTTCGCGGGTGAAGACCTGGCCGGGGCGTCGGGCCAGCTCCAGCAGAAGCCGGAACTCGGTCGCGGTCAGCTCCACCTCCCGGCCGTCGCGGCGTACCACGAATGCGCCCGGGTCGATCTCCAGGTCGCCGACGGCGATCGTGCGCGACGGCGTCGGCGCGCTCACCCGCCGCAGCACCGAGCGGACCCGGGCCACCAGCTCCGGCAGGTCGAAGGGCTTGCGCAGGTAGTCGTCCGCGCCGCACTCCAGACCGACCACCACGTCGAGCGTGTCGGTGCGCGCGGTCAGCATGAGGATCGGCACCTGGCTCGTCCGCCGGATCTCCCGGCACACCTCCAGACCGTCCAGTTCGGGCAGCATGACGTCGAGCACGATCAGGTCGACCGGGTGCGCCCGCCAGGTCACGAGCGCCTGTCGCCCGTCGGTGGCGGTGTCGACCCGGAAGCCGGCGCGGCGCAGACCGAGGGCGGTGACCTCCCGGATGGAGACGTCGTCCTCGACCACCAGTACGCGGCCCTCCATCAGTCGAGCGTAGACCCGTGACCACTGTGCGTAACCCTGGCGGAACGGTCGTCATCGGCGGCCGGTCGGGTCCTCATCCCGGCACCGTGCACCCGCTACGGTCAGGTGCCTCCGGGCATCCCCCTCACACGAAAGGGCACGACGTGCAACGTCATGGCTGCGTGATCCGACTCCGCCCCGAGCAGCGGGAGACCTACCTGCGGTTACACGCCGCCGTCTGGCCGAGCGTCGAGCAGACGCTGCGCGAAGCGAACTTCCGCAACTACACGATCTTCCTCCACGACGACCTGCTCTTCGGCTACTACGAGTACGTCGGCGACGACTACGAGGCCGACCTGCGGCTGATCGCCGCAGACCCGCAGACCCAGGAGTGGTGGAAGCTGACCGACCCGTGCCAGGAGTCGCTGGCCGAGCCCGGCTCGGGGGACTGGTGGGCCCCGATGCGCGAGGTCTGGCACCTGGCCGACGAGGCCCCGGCCTAGGATCCGTCACCGGTCCAGCGCCGGCCGGCTTCCGCCTGGATCGCGGCGGAGGCCGACCGGCGGCGGTCACCACTGGTGGGCGACGTCGAGAACGATCCGGCTGTGGGTGCCCGGACCGGCCAGCACGACGGCGCGGAACGGCAGCCGGGCGCGTACGCCGACGGCGAAGGTGCTGTAGCCCTCGAAACTGCCGCCGAACACCACGTCCCGCAGCGTCGGGTAGCCCAGCAGGTTGGCGACGTGCGTGCCGACCGGGTATGGCACCGTACCGAGGTGGTCTGCGTCGTACGCCGGGGCCCGCAGCGAAACCCGCAGCAGCGCGCCTCCGGCGGTGTACGGCGACAGCGCGAGCCCCTCGCCCTCGGTCCAGGTCTCGCCGTAGCCGATCGTGTACCCGTCGACCGGGCCGGCGAACTCGAACACCACCCGGTCATAGCAGTCGTGCCGGCCCGTGCGGACGTCGACCAGGGGAGCGTCGCTCAGCGCTCCGGCCGACTTCTCCCCGCTGCCCCAGGTGATCCCGCAGTACGCCGCCTCGGTGGCGGCGCGCGCCGAGCTGGTGCCCACCGCGCTGCTGGTGCCCGCCGCGCTGCTGCCCGCCGTGGCGAGCACTCCGGCGAGGACGACAGCCGTCGCGGTCAGCGCGCTCCTGATCCTCATCGTGGTTCTCCGTTCGGTGTCCCGGGGTCACGTCGCGGCGGCTCTGCCGGTGACCCTCAGTCGTCACCGTCGTCCCGCCCCGACACGGGCACCTCGCCGCCGGGTAACCGCTGGGTAACAGACGACGCCCCGGGCGCAATCGGCGTCAGCCGCGCCGCGTCGCGCCGCGCCGCGTCGCGCCGCGCCGCGCCGCGCTGCGTCGTGCGGCGTGGCGTGGCGTGCGTGGCGTGGCACCCAACGGCATCCCACCTTGCGATACGGTGCCTCGCATCGGCACATCGGAGGTGGATGGATGCCTGCCGTCGTCGTCCTCGCGCTGACCCTCGCCCTCGCGCCCGCGCCCACGCCGACGCCCGCGCCCACGCCGTCGGTGTCCGCCACACCGGGTCCGCTCGGCGAACTGGTCGGCGGTGTCGGCCGGATCGTCGGCGACCTGCTGGGCGGCGGCGGTACGCCCACGCCGATCCCGACGCCGAGCGGCACCCGCGCCCCGACCTCCGGCCCGAGCCGACCACCGGCGAACGCGCCGTCCAGCCCGTCGACGCCCGGCGCGACCCCCGGGCCGGCCGAGTCGTCGGCCGGCGCCCGGACGACGGTCACGCACGATCGCCCCGACGGGCGCGCGGGCACCAACGGACGCGACCCGGCCGTGCCCGTGCGCGGCGGCGACACCCCGGCGCCGATCGTCGCGCCGGCCATCGCCGACCCCGTCCGCGACGGCTGGCCGCCCGTGTCCTACCTCCTGGTGGCGGCAGTCCTGGTCGGGCTGGCGGTGCTGCTGCTGCGCCGCCGTGGCAGTGCCGGTCCCTCGCCCGTCCCCGCGCCGACTTCCGACCCGACGCCACCTGCCGATCCCGATCCCGATCCCGGGCCCGACAACGTCCGCCGCCTGCCGACCAGCCTCAACGCCATCTACGAGCTGGGTCGGCTGGACGAGCGACTCGAGCAGGAGCGCCGCCGCCGACCCTGACCGGCGGTCTCAGTGCTTCGGGTACGCGCCCTCGCGTCGGGGGATCGCGTCGTCGTACGCCCCGGACGGGCCGTGGTAGCGGGTCGCGCCGTTCGGGTACGGCCACGCGTTGGCACGGCAACCGTGCAGGCCCAACGTCTGCTGCTGCATCACCGGCGCCGGCCGATCCCGCTCCGGGCAGCGTTCGTGGCCGAATCCGAGCCGGTGCCCCACCTCGTGGTTGACCATGTACTGCCGGTAGACGGTCAGGCTCGCGCCGTAGTTCGGCACGCTCGACACCCAGCGCGCCACGTTCAGCACCACCTTGTTGTCGTTGCGGCAGGACGTGTAGCCGTCCGGCACGTCCTGGCAGAGAGCGTCGCGGGTGCCGGGGGTCGCCAGGTAGATGGTGAAGTCCGCCGGATCGCCGGCGCCCACCCGCCGCAGCCGCCAGTCTCCGCCCGCCGTCCATCCGCGCGGGTCGTTCAACGTCGCGGTGATCGCGGTGGCGATGTCACCCGCCGCGAGACCATGGATGTCGCGTTCCACGGCGACCCGGTAGCGCAGCAGGGTGCCGCTCTCCGCGCCGCCACGCGTCGTCTCGGCGGCGGCCACCGTCCAGCGGTTTTCGCCGGTGGCGGGATAGCTGACCGGGCGGTTGGGCGTGCTGCTGGGGCGGAGGATGCCGACGCCGGTCGGCCGGTTCGAGGCCGTGGCGTGGTTACCGGGTCGCGGTCCGGTGCCGGGGTCTCCGGCCGGCTGCCCGGCCGCTGGCCCCGTGCATCCGGTGAGCAGCGCCACCGCCAGCAGTGACGCCGCCGAGGCCAGATGCCACCGGCGGGTACCCTTCGTCGACATGTCTCTCCCCTCGCGCGTCGCCTGAAGGCGCGCGCACAGGAGAAGACGGGCCATGGCGCCGAAAAGTTGAAGTGATCCGGATCTCAACCTTTCGGCGGCCGCACCCGTCTGAGGTGATGTGGCACGGGGGAGGGTTCACGGTGGCGCGCGGTGACGCGGAGTTCGTCGAGTTCGCGCGGGCGGCGTCCGCGCGGCTGGTGCACGCCGCGTTCCTGATGACCGGCGACCACCACCAGGCCGAGGACGCCGCGCAGACCGCGCTGGGCCGCACGTACGCGTCGTGGTCGCGGATCCACGACGACGACGCCTACGGGTACGCGCGTCGCACGTTGGTCAACCACCTGGTGGACCGGTGGCGACGGCCGATGCGGGAGTACCCGACCGACGAGGTGCCGGAACAGCGACGCGGTGACGTGGCCGACGACGTGGCCACCCGGCGCTGGTTGATCGCCATCCTCGGCGTGCTGAGCCCTCGGGAGCGGGCCATCGTCGTGCTGCGGTACTACTTCGACCTGCCGGAGGCGCAGGTGGCCCGAGAACTCGCCGTGTCCGTAGGCACCGTCAAGAGCACCAGCTCACGGGCCCTGGAGAAGTTGCGCACCGCCGCGCCGCGCACCACCGACGAGGGGGCGCGCCGATGAGCGAGCTGGATCGGCTCCGGGACGCCATGCGGGCGACCGAACGCCCCGACGCCGTGATCGACCTGGCCCGGGTCATGCGGGACGGACGGCGGTTGCGTACCCGTCGGCGGGTCACCGGGGCAGCGGCGGCGACGCTCGCGGCCGGGCTGGTCGCCGTGACCGGGGTGACGGTCGACCCGAGCGGGTCGCGCGATCCCGCGCCGACCGAGCCCGCGCCCCCGGTCGCCGTGGCCTCGCCCTCGGTCGGTGTCGCGCCGACGTCCGACGGGCCGACACCACCGCCCACCAAGGCTCGTGGCGTGCCAGGCCCGAAGCCCCTGGGCCAGGTGATTGACACGGGGATTCGGCACGGCGTCGAGCGGCGGGTCTACTACGTCGTCGCCGTGACCGTTCCGGGCGTGCCCAAGGTGACCATCGGCCTCGCCGCCGGTCGCCGCGCCCCGGACGGCTCGGTGAGCGCCGACATCCTGGTCAACGACGTCGAGGGCGCCGACCGCAGCCCGGGGTTCCACCAGATCGGGTACGACGAGAGCGCGTCGACCCCGGCGGTGCCCACCTTCGGCTACTTCGTCGGTCCGGCGGAGCGGATCACCGGCACAGCCGGGGGTCGGCAGGTGGAAGCCGCGGTGGCGCGGTGGAGCCTCGACAAGCAGGTCGCGATCTTCTGGTTCGACCCGGCCACGCTCGCCCCGGGGGTGCGGCTGGACGGCATCGTCGCCCGCGACAGCGCGGGCCGCCGCCTGTGAGGCCGGGCGGTCCCTAGATGATCGATTCCAAGGGATGTGGGACCGCAAGTAGACGCGAGGGCGTCCATGATCGGCGTTGTCTAGGCAAC